>DAVZIW010000006.1:0-34766 GCA_052273085.1 Candidatus Alloenteromonas sp. | reverse complement strand
AATATCCCTTAGACGTATTATAAGTCATGTGATAATTAGAATTAGTTGTATTTACATAACACTTGTTAATGAAATACCCACTTGCCTTGCATAAAGTCAATGCATTATCAAAAGGCAATAAATTATATATAGCAGACCAGGTAACATCCCCTGCTACTAAATTATATGGGTCCCTAGTAGATAAATATCCTCCTGCTAAAGCAATATCATAGCTATCGCCCCAGTTAGTTAATCCTTCTTGTAGATATAGACTAGATACCAAATCCGCTAAATAGGAAGAAGACCTTTTTATTAAATTATATCCAATTACTTCATCTGGATTACCAATTAGAGGCATATATTTATTAATAAGAGAAGTAACATTAGGATCATTTTCTAGCTTTAGGAATGTAGTTGTAGCAATTGATTCGGCTTTGCTTATTGAAATAGCCTTGCTAGAAGGATCAACTGCCAAAGATACATGGGATATTGATTTATTATATCCATAGCCTTGAAGATGATATATGCCATAGCTATCTTTATTTACATATTGTTCATGGCTATGTCCTTCAAATACCAAATCGACATAACCCCCACTAGATAATTCATCTTGATAATCTTTGGTAGGCCCATGTATTGAATAAATGATGAAATCGCAATTCTCTTCATTACGTAATCTTGTCGATTCGTTTTTAACTAAGGTGGCTAATTCATTTCCAACCTTGAAAGTAACATCTTTTACCTTTGAGCCTGATATAGAAGAATAACAATCTCCAATCGCCCCGATGATGCCGAATTTGATGTTATTAACCGTATAAGTAATGGAAGCATCTACATAGCTTGCCCTTTTGTTCGTATTCTTATCAATTATATTAATTCCTAATGTAGGGAAATTGGATATAGACCTATTTGATGAAATATATTCATCTCCCCAGTCAAATTCATGATTGCCGATAGTCATGGAAACGCAGCCAATTTCATTAAGGTATTCGCTCATTAATTTACCTTTTGTATTATTTGAATACATCGACCCCTGCCACATATCCCCGCTAGAAAGGACAAATGTATTTGGATTAGATTTCTTTATATTCTTGATATAGGTAGAAGTCTTTTCAATTCCAGAGGCGCTAGAACTATCCTTGACTGTTCCATGCGTGTCATTTAAGGCAAATATATCGATATTAAAGGTAGATGATTCTAATTTAGGGATAGAAACAGTCTCTAATACATATTTACATATATTGCATTCTTTATATTTACTACCTTCTTCAAATGCAGTTGGTTCTTTTTTAATTATCCAATCACTAGATATATGGGCTTCTTTTTCTTTGCTTTCGCCGCAACTACAAGTAAGCCAATGCGAAGTAGAATCAAAGTTATATGTATAAGTATGTTCGTGACTAGAAGTAATGATGTCATCTTTACTTCCTATATCGATTTTATATGTTCCCGAATCAGAAGTAATATTCCCTAAAAGAGAAAAAGAAGATGTTAAAGAAGATAAATAGGAAGCAATTTCATTTGTAGTAACCATGTTCCTAGAATTTATCTTTATTTGGAATTTAGTGGACTCCTGTGCTAAATAACCTCTAATTGAAGAGGTATGTTTAGAAACACTAGAAGAAGATAAGCTAGAGAAAGTACAATTATCTAACCTAACTCTAGTCCCTTGATCTAGATAGCTAAATGAAGAAATCTCTCTTGCACTTATTAACCTAGGCTCAACTAATCCAGTTGAGTTTTTATTAGATAAAACTTCATAAGTCGCATTGGTTAATTCAATACATCCTTTATAAGAAGTGACATTACCTTCAAAACCAATGATACTTCCAATAGAAATAGATGATGAATGACTAGTTGAATACACATATAATCCACTTCTAATTCGGCTATATGGGTTCACTCTTTCGACAAAAATATCATCTTTGCCATCCCCACCGACATTGATTCTACTTACTGTCCCAAATGTTTTAGTAGTAACGCTATCGATAATATTATTATTTGTATCAGTAAAGCTAATCCTATTGCTTGCATCTTTTAAGGCTTCATCTAATTCAACATATCCGCTAGGAGTAACACAGGCATTTGAATTAATGTCAAATCCCCCTCCTAATAAATGTGTAGATTGGTTTAATAAGGGAAATGAAAGGGCAACTAGACAAGTAAACAAGCCTAGGCAAACCCCACTGATTAATATCTTTTTATTTGAATTCATGAAGAAAGAATAACAAAACTAGTTTTCCATAAAAAGGAATATGCCCTTTCTTTTAGTTTCTTATTAATAAGAAGATAAGCATTTTAAAATTACTCACTTTCTTGCATTTTTTTACCTTTTTTAGCATTAAAAGTCCCTCATATATATAAAATTGATTTCTTTAATAATTAATAAAGTATCGATTTAATCGAATGTTTTTATTATAAATTGCCCGTATTTTTACTTATTGATCCATCTTTTATCAAAAAGGGTTTCTCTATATAGAGAAAGAAAAGAAATGTATAATTTGCTTAAGATAGTAAAAATAAGGAGAAACCATGAAACCACGTATTGGAATTCGACCAGTTATCGATGGCCGTTGCTATGGGGTCCGCGAATCACTTGAAGAGCAGACCATGGCTATGGCTAAAGCCGCCAAAAAATTAATTGAAACTAATGTATTCTATGGAGATGGGACGCCTGCTGAAGTAGTCATCTCACCTACTACGATTGGGGGAGCCAAAGAAAGCTCAATCTGTACAGATTACTTCCATACACAAAATGTCACCGCTACTTTAACAGTAACCCCTTGCTGGTGCTATGGAACTGAAACCATGGACCTAGATCCATTAACAACCAAGGCCATTTGGGGATTTAACGGAACTGAACGTCCAGGTGCTGTTTATCTAGCAGCCGCCATGGCCGCCCATGTCCAAAGGGGGCTCCCAGCCTTTGCTATTTATGGGCATGATGTCCAAACCGCAGATAAAGATGGCATCACCCCTGATGTAGAAGAAAAGATATTACGTTTTGCCCGCGCTGCCTTAGTTGTCGGGCAATTCAAAGATAGCTCCTATTTAGGTATTGGAACAGTCTCCATGGGAATTGGGGGAAGCTATATCGATGCCAATTACATGCAGAAGACATTCGGATTACGTGCCGAATGGGTAGATGAAGTAGAAATACTTCGCCGCATGGATTTAGGGATATTTGACCACGAAGAATATGAAAAAGCCTTGAAATGGGTAAAAGAAAAATGCCCAGAAGGCGAAGATTTTAACCGTGATGATGTTTGGCCATTCGCCCCTGCTTTCTCTAAAGAAGAAAAAGAAAAGCAATGGGAATTCACCGTCAAGATGACTTTGATTATCCGTGACTTAATGATTGGCAATCCAAAATTAGCAGAACTAGGATTTAAAGAAGAAGCCTTGGGGCATAATGCTTTATTCGGCGGATTCCAGGGTCAAAGGCAATGGACTGACTGGAAGCCGAATGCCGACTTTCCTGAATCTATCTTGACTGGTAGTTTTGACTGGAACGGCAGGAAAAATCCTACAATCCTTGCAACTGAAGGCGATAACTGCAATGGTTTAGGGATGGTCATGGAAAACTTATTGACCCATGAGGCCCCTATATTTGCAGACGTACGTACCTATTGGTCTCCAAAAGCCTACAAAGAACGTACTGGATTAGAAGCAACTGGCCTTGCTAAGCTTGGCTTTATGCATCTATTGAATTCTGGTGCGGCTGCTTTAGATGGAAATGGAGCCTCAATTAATGAAAAAGGTGAGCATTGCTGGAAGCCTTGGATGAATGTAACCGAGAAAGATATCGACGCAATGTTAAAGGCTACCAAATGGGAAGCCGCGAACCGTGGCTCCTTCCGCGGAGGTGGATTCTCTGCACGTTGGGATACATGTGCTGAAATGCCTGTAACTTTGGTACGCATCAATTTAATCGATGGATTAGGTTATGACATGCAGATTGCAGAAGGCACTACAATTGTCCTTCCAGAAGAAGCCAATCAAAAGATATTAGATATCACCGATCGTAGCTGGCCATCCACTTATTTTGTTCCACGTCTAAATGACAAGAAGCATAATTATGGGCATGCATTCGATTCGACTTATGATGTCATGGCCCATTGGGGGGCCAACCACTGTGCTTTCGTATATGGCCATGTAGGAAAAGACTTAATCACCTTAGCATCAATGTTACGTATCCCTGTTTCAATGCATAATATCCCTGACGCGGATATATTCCGTCCACATGCCTGGAGTGCACTCGGTACAAAAGACCTTGAATCAGCCGATTACCGTGCATGTATGCTTTATAAGCAATTATATAAATGAGATTAATATCAAAATGAATTAATGGGCATTCGAAAGAGTGCTCGTTTTTTCTTTATTAAAGCAAAAGAAAAGGCCGTTAGGTTTATTGCCTAGCAGCCTTAATGTTTAGTTTATGAATTAGATATGGTAAGTCATCATGTTTGTTAACACGAAGAAATGGTCGTTAGAATATAAACCTAATTTGAATGTAAGGGATTCAGTTCCGTTAAGTTGCCCTTCAGTCAAGGCAAAGTTATAGTCTTCGTTTGTAAAGGAGTTATGGACATTCATTCCAAACCTATCGATGCTAACCTTCCAGTTACGCCAAGTATTCTCAATTAATGGCCATGTATATTTTAGTGGATCATGATAATTGCCACTTGCATGGTTATTTGGTTTGACTTCGCTAGCACCTAGTTCAGTAGTTTCTTCGCCGTTCATGAATGAAATCTTGTCAGTTCCATTCCAAGTTCCAAGAGTGAAACGGATGCCTTCGCCGTTTTTAAAGAGTTCGTTGAAGTTAATTGGATCCAAGTTCAATGTTGTTGGACCGCTCTTGTTTGTTCCATATATGCCAACGGCTAGATTATATGGTGACATGATGGAAACCCATTGTCCGTGAGGAGCTCCGCCTGTTGAAGCTGACTCTGCTTGAGTATAAGGTGTTCCGGCATCAACTGTAAATCCAGTCTTTGTCGAGAAGTCTTTGTAGACTCTTTCGCCATTAGTGACGGTAAGTTTGCTAAGCCAATAGCGGCGACCTGCGCCATTTTGAGAGGAATGCAATTTCAATGAAGCGGTTCCATTAGCTTCTTCATCAGTAAGGACAATTTCACCATAAGGGTATTCAGCATTATTCGAACGTGGTTCTGCGATTAGTCTATCGAAATAATTAAGATGAACCTTGCGTTCGGAATCCTCATAAATAGTAATGGTAGTCCTTGTGAGGGATTCAACAATTTCACCGTTACCTCTATTGTCATTAATTATTACATCTGTTCCGCCTGCAGCGAGCCAGATGTTATTCCAAGTACCGGCACCGCCAACTTCCATGGTCGCAACCTTACCTCCAGATAAGAGTTCATGGAAATTGGTTTTTGGAAGAGAGATTGTACCGAATTTCGGAGCAGCATTGTTAAAGTTCAACATCCAACCATCATTGTCTGTTTTACCAAAAGCAGCCATGTATTGAGCTTTGAGTTCGGTATTAACATGAGCCGGGGTTCCTGTCTCCTCATCTTTATTTACCCAGCAAATATTACTGAAGGCAGAATCGATGGTTACTATAGATGCGCCATTTTCTACACCAAAATCACTTGCAACCCAATTATTTAGATAAGAGGTCTTGCTATTGCCATATTTCCATTTGGCAACAAGAGTAATGTCAGTTTCAATGATGGTTTCGAAATTGAATTTCTCTCCATTTAGATACCATCCATCAAAGGTATAGGCATCATAATATTCATCAGCAGCACGGGTTGGAATAACTTCTTCAAGAGTTGTGCCTTGATCAATGGTCTTGGCTGCAATTGCAGTTCCACCATTGGTATTAAATGTAACAGTAGCTTTATTTCTAGTTGCTTCAATAGTAACGATAGAATCGCTTACTTGGTTTTTGACTAGATAACAGCCATCTTCACCTACAGTAAGAGCTTCACCATTAAGCTTAACAGCAGTAATGCTATAGTATTTAGCAGCGCTTACCTTGAATTTGACTTCCTTGCTATAAGTAATCGCATTCAAATCAAGTGTAGTTTCTTCTAATGTAACTGTATAGTTTTCTCCGGTAGGAATGGTTAATTTATAAGTATCTTCTTCAGTAGCAATAGCAACAGTTTTATCTTCAGCAATATTGCTAATGGTATAGATTCCTTCTGCATCAGCAGTAAGAGTAACTTCCCCTACTTTAACTGAAGTTAGATGGAAATGTTCCTTGACGGTCAATTTGAATTTATATTCATTACCGTGAGTAATGCTTTCTTTATTGAACCCTTCAACATCGATAACAGTAAATCCTTCTCCAACAAATGTTACTTTATGGGAATCCAATTCAACTTCTATCTTGATAGTTGTTGCCTTGGTGACATTAGTAAGAGTATAGACGCCTTCATTAGCAGTTAAAACGGTTTCGCCATCTTTAACAGAAGCAACATTATAATGGGCATCAGCTTCAACTTTGAATTTGAGTTCTGCTCCATAATTAACTTTAGTTGCATCATATCCTTCAAGGACAGTTGCTACTGCATGTTCTCCTTCAAAGGTGACGGCAAAGCTATCGATTTCAGTTTCGACTTTAACAACTGTGTTGGCTTTTATTTCAGTTATTTTATAAACGCCTTCAGTAGCAGTTAATACAGTTTCTCCTACCTTAACTGCAACTAGATGATAATGTTCATCAGCAGTAACGGTGAATTCATAACTTCCGCCAAAATTAACATTATCTGGAGTGAATCCTTCTTTTGGATTGGCGGTAAAATGCTCGCCTTCAAAAGTGACTTTTAGAGTTTGGATAGCAACTTCTACTGTTACAGTTACATTGGCTTTGACATTTTCAATTGTATAAACGCCATTTTTGAGAGTTAGTACAGTGCTACCAGCCTTAACACTAATGACATCGTAGCCTTCGTTTGGGGTTACTTTGAATTTGAAGTTCTTTCCTTCTTCTACTTTGCTAGCATCATAGCCAAAATCAGCTTCGATTTTGTAATTCTCTCCAACAGTTAAAGTGATGGAATAATAAGTCTTTACGACTTCAGATGAAGGAGTTGTATCTTCGCTAGTAGTTGTGTCTTGAGGATTTTCACCACAAGAAGTCAATGCGAAAAGAGAACTAGCAACCAATACAAGTAATAATTTACATTTCTTGTTTTTCATTTGTTTTCCTTTCTTAAAATGTATTTTTTATCGAATCAAAATTTAAATCCTTTTATTTTTCCCTCCTTTTAGGCTTTATATGATTTTAAATTGGTGAGTAAGAAGAAAGCGTTTGGGCTTGCTTTATTGAAAGTAAGATCAAGCTCAATCTTTTCTTCACCTGATATTTGTTTTGCAGTTAATGGAAGGACATATTCTTTTCCTTCGTTTTCGTTATAGGCATAGGCCCCAGAAGCACTGATAGAGAAAGTCCAATTCTTCCAAGTCTTTAAAATAGTTGCTTGAGTTTGATCACTAGTAGAAATTGGGGCAATTGCATTCTTTCCAACCGAAATTAAAGAAGATGAAGTCTTCCAGGCAATTTCTTTCTCGCTGTCTAAAGTCCCGATAGTAAAGCGGATCCCTTCGTTTTTAGCAAATAAGGAAGCAAAATCTATATTATCGAAAGAGATAACGCTTGGATTAGAAGCATCTAAGCTAGAGCAAACTATTCCAATGCCTTTACTAGTAGGCATAACTGGAATTGCCCAGGCATTATTCTCGGATTGATATTTTAAGGATGCATTAGAAACACTTAATCCGGTTTTCTTGGATAAATCTAGATATTTTCGTTCGGATTTAACCATGGTTGGATTGCCAATCCAATAATGTCTAGCGCCACCAGCTACTGTTGTTGAGAAAGTTAATCCATTAGTTCCAGAAGCTTGCTCATCGCTAAGAATAAGTTCGCCATAACGAGAAGCTTCGGTAGTTACTTTTTCTACTATTCTATCTTCATAAGTAACATGGATTTTGGAATCATTACCTTTAAAGAAAGTAAGTAATGTCCTTGTAAATTGCGGAAATCCTTCATCGGTTCCGGCTTCGTCAAAATTATTGTAAGTAACTTTCTTTTCATTGAGTATCAAGGAGTTAGAACGATTATATCCCCCAATAATCATTTTTATTTCATTCCCATCATTTAGCAACGAAGAGAAATTGATTTTTGGTAAAGTGATAGTTCCACTGATGCCTTTAGGATTGAAGATAATTCCTTCGTTTTCCTTGCAAGGGAAATTAGCGGCTAGTTCGGCTCTTTTTATTGGGTCTATCTTTTTATTAGCGTTGTCCCAAGCCATGGAGTCTAAGGCTGCATCGATTGTTTCTAAAATAGCCCCATTCCCCAAGACCACATCTTCTGCCTTGATGGTTTTAATCGTAGTAGTTTTTACGCCTACTTGTTTCCATTTGGCACGCAAAACGAGGCTAGATTCTATTGGCTTAGAGATATCGAATCTTCCTTCGGAGGTATACCATCCTTCAAAAGTATAGGACTCATAATATTCATCTTCGCTTCTAGTTGGAGCTGGAAGGCTAGCTAAGGTAGTCCCAGCATTAACTATGACTGGATCGTAAGACAATGAACATCCAGTTACGAATTGGACTTGGCAACGGATGAGTTCAGCAGTTAAAGAAAGAGCGACTTCCCCTACTTGATTTCTAATATGGTAATAACCGTCTTCGCCAATGCTTAGTTCCTTGTCACCAACTTTAATAGAAGTGACATTATAGTATTTAACTGGAGTTACCTTGAATTTGACATCGCTAAAATATCCAATCGCATCAAAATTCAAATCGGATCTTTCGAATTCTACTGTTACATGTTCGTTTGGCAAAACAGTTAATTTATATGTATCTTCTTTTGTAACTACTTCTACTACCTTATTAATCTTGATTTCAGGGATTATATATACCCCATCACTATCTTTAACTAAATCAGTCCCGTCTAATTTAATGGAAGTAAGCGAATAATGGTCATTAACAGTTAATTGGAACCTAAGCGAAGAACCATATTGGATATCATTTTTATCAACCCCGTCTAATATTTTGATAGAAAAATGCTCTCCGGAGAACATAACTGAAAGCCCTTTTAGTTTGGCTAATATCTTAATGGAAATATTCTCATTTACCTTTGGAAGAGTATAGACGTTATTATCATCCGGCAAGAGGATGTCGTCATTTCCTAAAATCTTGACAGCACGGATGGCATATCCTTCTTTTGGCAAGACAACGAATATGAAATCCTTGCCTTGTTCGGCCTTATCTTTATCATAACCTTCATAAGCCGAGACGCTATAGCCTTCCCCTTCTTCTAGGTCGATTTTAAAATAGGTCTTCTTTGTTTCGCTAGTAGTAGGATCATTACTATTAGGAGTGCTACCTGGATTAGTTGAACAAGAAAAAGATAATAAGCTAATGGCGGTAAAAGCAAAAAGCAATGGTTTTTTATTGTTTTTCATAATTATTTCTTAGATGTCTCTAAGCCTCCTATATTTTCATTCATCCAGACTGATATTCTAGAATTTGGGTCATCCATGTTTTTCCCTGCCGAAGAGAAATCAACTACTTCATCCCCATTATCAAGAAGAATGGTTTCATTCGACTTGAAAATATCATTTTTAATAAGTTTACCTTTATTAGATGCTTCTAGAGGTTTGTCTACTTCCCCTAACCTAGAATCTCTAGCTAGAACAATAGGCCCCCTAGTAAAAGCGATTTTCCCATTTAGATGATGAGATACAATCGGGAAATCAAATTCTATTTTAATAATATCGCTATCCCAATTTTTCGTTATAGAAAAATATCCATTTTCATTTTCAATTTGGATTTTAATCCCATTTAGGTAAATAGAAGGAGTCCCATACTCAGGAAGGCGGAATTTAATTGAGAAACTTTGTCCATTAGCCTTGACTTTTAATCTCATCTTCCCGTTTCCGTAAACACTTCCCTTAAAGGAAAGATGGACTTTTTTACCATCGATTACATCACTTACTTGAAAATCATTGTATAAATTGATTAGATAGCCTTCATTATCCTTATTAACGGCAAATTCATGGACTAATCCTAATCCATATCCCCCATTAGCCAAGCAGCAACCATAACTTCTATTCTCTTGCAAAAGCTGGAAGCCACCTATGATTTTAGCTCTTCTATCACTTATTAAAGGAGTATAGGAATCAAAATAGAATACTTCATGTGGAGGAGTCTCGTATCCATCTTCATGCCATACTCTGCCTTCTGCTAATTTCATGCTTTGACCCTGGTCATTAACCGCACCAAATAAGCAATTAAAAGACATTGTCTCTAATAAAGAGATATAGAACGGATCTTTAGTCGCGTTATATAAATCGTTACATAATCCCATGAAAGAAACCGTAACGCATGTCTCTAATCCTATTTTTTCTGGGATTTCGGTTTGGGTCAAAGACGAATGGTTAAAGAATTCGGATTCGGTTCCTATTCCCCCGATTATTGTAAAATCAGATTCTTTTACTTTATGCACGTAAGAAATAACTGCAGATAGGTATTTTTTATCATTAGTTGCCAAAGCATAATGGAGTAGCCCTTGGAAACAGGCAGTCATTTCATAAGCTTTCGGAGATGCCCATTGATATGGATAGGAATTGTTTTTCAATGCGCTTTTGATGATATTCTCTCCTTCGCATAAACCAGTAGAAATTATATATTTAGCAAATGAAAGGTATTTTTTGATATTTGTCAAAGAATATATATCAACGAAAACTCCAAGGATAGAAGCGCTATTTAAAGAACCATAGATATTAGAAGTGTCTAGTATTCCTTTTTTATTCCTTCCGATATAAGCCATGATGGAATTGGCTTGCTTTTTTAAGGCAGCGATTACTTTTTTCTTTTTGCTTTTATATTTGCAAATAGAAACATAGGCAACCATGCCAACCATCGCATATTTTCTTGACCACATATCCCATCCAGATAGACGAGAAGAATCTGGACAAGAAGAAAGAGTCCCATCTTCTTCCATATAGGAAATCATTTCAAAGACAGAATCTTCGATATTTTTATAAACCTTATTATTTAAAGTAGCTTTATAACATTCACAGGCTCCGCGGAGAAATTTTCCCCAATATTCCCCTCTCCAGGATCCATTTATATCGGAATGAAGTTGGAATTGGCTGGCAAAGAGATGGTATTTCTCTTTGTCTAAGTATTCTTTTTCGACAATGAAGCGAATTAAAGAACCTGCATATCCACCTAATGTCAATTTCATATCTTTGGATGAATTCATAAATAATTTTGATTACTCCACGTCCCAGCTACCAATCTTGCTGACGTTATCATTCTTTAGATCTTCGACTGTGTTATAACGTTTAATTCCGCCATTATTGAAAGCTGGCTGAGCTTCATAAACCCAAACTAGTGTGGTGTTTTTAGAAGCACTGAAATACCAGGTACAGCCAGGTAAGTCACCAAATAAAGCGGCTTCTTTGCTACCCTTTTCGTTTTTAGAGCCAACAGCGCAGCACATGATTTGGGAATCAATGCCACCACGTTCATAATTGCCTAATTTGTCTTTATCGTTTTTGGCGTAGCAGACAAATAGATTATTTTTACCCAAATATCCGCTAGCAATAGGCATAAATACATCACTAACTACATAGATATTACGGAAATCACCATGATATGAACCATATGGACCATTAGTAATCGTATTATCTAAACGGAACAGGGCGCCTTTTTCTTGAGTTCCGGAAGTAACTTCTTTGCAACTCTTATCTAAGGTAAGTTTTACATAGATATTTTCCATAATCATATCATTGAAACGAACTTCGAATAATGAATATGAATGGTCATAATAATTAGTTGTAGTTACATATAAATCACTTAAAGTGGCTTTCCATCCTTTTACTTGGTTAGTCCAGTTATTTCTAGCTAGACCAGAGCAATAATCATTGGAATTGAAGGTGAAATTGAAATGGGTATTCTTGATGACAGCAGTTTCGCCTAATCCACCAAATATACCTTCTCTAGCAACTTTGGCGCTTATTGTATGGCCTTGACCATCAAAAGTACCCTTGAAGTAACAGTTTTTCGCATTTCCTGCTTGGTAATAGGAAGATATTTGCTTAGTCATATCGATGCTAAAGAGAATATCTTCTTCTAGAATGTAATAACCATCGATTACCCTTCCTTCTGCTAACATGAAAGTTGAAGCAAAATTGTCTTTAGTCAAGGAACGGGTATAGACAAATGTATTGGAGAAATAATATCCACCCCTAGTAGTTAAGACTAATAATGGTTCGGAAGAATCTCCTTTTGCTTCTAGATCTTTAATGAATCCATTTGAAAGGAATTCTAGTTCCCTATCGCCTTGTTTAGCATAGACAATGCTTGCATCAGTTCCGAAATATTCCTTTACTGGGAATGGAGATTCAGCCGATATCTTTAGTTGTTTTGCATTAGTGGCTAATGGACAGAAAACAGTGATAGTAATGAAACTGCTATATGCATTTCCTTCATTATCGGTATAGGTACCATATAATTTGGTACTTCCTGTCTTTTTGGCTTTGACGTTACCAAATTCATCTAAGGTAGCAACATTATTATCTTCAATAGATAAAGTAGCCTTTTTCTCAATCCCATCGGCAGTAACGACAAATTCGACATTGGCAGTCGTATCATAATCCTTGCCTTCCCATCTAGATACTAAGGCAAGTTCAAGATCATTAGTAACAAAGCTTTCGCTACCGATTGTAACATTCGGATACATGGAAACATCATCACTAACAGTAACCTTGATGGTTTTTTCCATAAATGGATTATCAAAATTATTCCAGTTACCTTTGATAGTAACTTCGCTAGTCCCAGATTTTTTACCTACTAAGGAATTTCCATCAAGAGTAAGCATTTCTTCATCATCGATAATAATTGAAATTGGGCAGGAATAGATTTTTCCATTGAAAAGGGCATTTCCTCTTAAAGCAAAGGAAGAACCTTTTACTAAAGAAATTGAATCACCTGAAAGATTATCAATAAGTAAAGCAGGCAATAAATCTTTGAAAGTAACATTAAAATGGCAAGTGGCCTTGCTAGATCCATCAGATACAATGATATCTGCTTCACCTGCTCCAACTGCATTGACGCTACCATCATTAACAGTTAATACAGTTTCATTAGAGCTAGTCCAAGTAAGAGCACTAGAAGAGCCTTTGGCGACTAATTCATAAGTTTCGCCAAAAAGCATTTCAACATTAGTATCGCTTAGACTAAGGTCGCTAACTACACTTTGGGAAGATTGGTTTGTATTATCCCCACAAGAGATTAAGCTTCCCAAAGAGAGAACTAATAATCCAGTTGTAATGAAAATTTTGTTTTTCTTCATGCTTATACTCCTAAACTTTCCAAAAAGGAATTGATAGATGTAAATTCTTTGATATCTTTGATGCTTAAATCTAAGCAAAGGTTTTTGAATTTCTTCTTTATGGCAATATATTCTTCGTGAGTGAAGCTAGTTTCGTAGCAAGAAATTGCAACTTTTGCAGGGAAGAGCCATTCAATATCAATATAGGTCTTTAATCTCTTATATTTGGCTTGGTCCTTTTTATAGACTTCAATCTTTTCATAAGCTTCATCACATAATTCAAAGAGTTCTTGCAAGAAACCAATACCATAATATTTCTTGTTACCGGAAATATCAGATTGCATGGAGCCGCCGTTTCCGATGCCGAATTTTTCGATGATTTTAGCAAACCATACACGTAATTTATGTAGCATTTCCTTCATGACAGGAGATGCATCTTCATACATGTTATTCATGAAATCTTCGATTAAGTCATTAATGTCTAATGAAGAATTCCAGCTCTTTTTGCAAAGAACATAATTTGCTAATCCTCCAAATCCTGGATCAGCACCCCTTTGGTCATTTTTGACCTGTTCGAATGAAAGGGAATAGTTATATTTAGCTAGATATTCATGGTAATCGGTATAGAAGTTATAGATATCATAGAAAGTGATGTAGTCATTGAAGAAACCACCATAGCTCCATGCCCATGTTCCGGGATAGAAATTACCCCATGCCTTTAATATTTGTCTTGCTTCATCATTAGCAGAGCTATAGAAAGAACGCCCATAGTCAAAGTTCATCGAAGCAACAAATGGCATCAATTTGACCCCGTCTTCTGGGATGATGTCAGGATCATATTCGAATGTTCCATCATCATTTTCCTTAAATGGAGGGGTAATCGCACTTTGATAGGCAAAGAAAGAATAATCCATATCACGCTTATAGGCGGCATTTTCTGGTTTATCCATCCAGGCGTTGACTAATTTACCAACGCGTTTCATAAATAGAATAACAGTAGAGACAATCGCGCCATTATGCTTTTCTTTGATTTTAGTGCAAGCTTCGCAATCGCAAAGATCAGGAACGTCATTCATACCTAAGAAAGCTCTAGAATAGGTAGGATATTCAGCAACTGGGTACCAAGTTAATGATTGTTCAATCTTTTCAGCGGCAAACTCGACCATCTTGGTAAGTTCAGCTTCATCACCTCTAGCAGTGAAGCAAAGCTGGTCGCCTTTTGGAGCGTAGAACTTAGGATGTGTGCTTTCGTATTTATCTTTTGGGAAATAATAGAAGCTATTGTGGGCAGCGCTCCAAACATTATTTCTAGAATCGCCAAGGTGAATAGGGAGCAAGACAGTAGTAACATCATCAGTTGTCCTCATTCTGTATGTAAACATTTGATTTTGGTTGGCGGTTGGGAAAAGAAGACCTCTTTTTACCCTTTTTGAGATATCAGGGATATCGATAACATCATAGTTGCATAGATGTAAATCTTTGACGTTTTTATCTAAGGAGTAGCAATCGTGGTAATAAGTCTCGAAATTGAAATTGAGTTTCAAGAAATTATAGACTCCATAAAGAGTCCCATAATTGGAATTGCCAAAGATAAATATCGATTTACCTTTAGTAACAATACGAGAGCCATCTCTACCAAAATCATCTAGATTGGCTTTGTCTCCTAAAGAAGCACTGCTCCAATAGGAATTAGTCCCTAGGGAAATATAGGTAGATTCTTCGTTAAAAGTAAGCGAGGCACTTTCGGTGATGACGCTTAATTCGATATCAGTTGCTTCTTTAAATAGATTAACAAGTTCACTTCTAGCATAAAGGAGTCGATCATCGCTTGCTTTTGGGATGATTACTTTATAAGAAGTCTTGCCATTTTGGACTAAATAGGAAGAAGTTGGAGTAGCGATAAATTGATGCTTTGTGTTCAAAGTAGGAGTAGATCCGCCACCACTTCCGGACTCAGAAGAATTTGGAGTCTCATTAGTTCCACAAGAAGGTAGCAAGGCAATTACTGCAGAAGCTAAGGCGAAGATTAATGTTTGTTTTCTTTTACTTTTCATTTGCATGTCCTCCTTATTCGACGATTAAGGTATATTCGCTATAAGCGGTATTGCCTTCTTCATCTTGTACAGTTACATAGACTGTATATGTTCCTTTTGTTGCAATCGTAGCTTTATCACCATTTGGAACACTAGCAGTCAAGACATTCTTGTCGTTATAGACTAAGTGCCAAATCTCTAATTTTTCTGGGCTTGTTAAGTTATCGGTTCCTTCAAATACAGGAAGTGCACTGGCAACATTTGCTTTTATTGTGTGAGTCGAAACTTTAGTTGTTATGACTGGAACTTCTCTATCAATGACACTGACTAATCCTTTTAATCCGCCGGAAATTGAATTTCCTGCACCATCTAAGACGCCATAGCTAATGACATAAGAGCCATATTCGTCATATTCGATTTCATAATTGGAAGAGAAATCAGAAACACTAGATATTTCTTTTCCAGTATTTACATCTTTTACTTTCTTAACTGAACCAGCGATATTTTTAACAACGGTTAAGTAGATATTTTTATCGCTGACTGGAGTTAATACATCAGCAACATTTGGTTTATAAAGCGTGCTTCTTTCACCAACGTGTGCAACTTGTTCTGGGAAAATTGCAGAAGCCATTGGTTGGATTCTATCCCTAGTGGAATTGGAACGGAAAGGTTGGTTACCGACTTTAGAAATATCAATATAAGAAGGATTTGTTAATCCATCTGCTTCGATTTTTAGCAAGAAGGAATCATCTTTAAATGGGTTATCAAGAGTGAAATTAGTTCCTGCGACAGTAAGGGTGCTATTAGTAGAGCTATAAAGAATAGTAGCCCCATTGCCTTGATAATTTTCGCTTGCGGCTTGGGTTCTTCCATTTACGCTAACTTTAGAAGCTTCAAATTCAATAGTTACTTCTTCTCCATCGCTAAATGGGATAAGGTGAATTCTTATTCTATTAGAAATGTTGGTCTTGAAGGAGAATTCAAATCCAGGAAGGAGCAATTTGTTAATGAATTCCATTGATCCGGTTCCGCTAACATTACTTTGATAACGTACAAAATCAGCATTCTTACCTTCGGCATCTCTAATATTTTCACCAGCAAAATCTCCAACGAAATATTTAGTAAGATCTACATTCTTTCCATCCCAACCGGTATCGATAATATTCACTCTATCGGTCACGATCAATGAAGTTGGGTTGCTTTCAGGAGCAAATTTGAAGGAAACATATTTGCTTCCGCTAATTTCTAGATCAAGAGGATCAAATTCCTTATATTCACCATCATCAAATTTGACATAGGAGAGTATTTTGTCTTTAACCTCACCGTCTTTACCATATGTATAGGCATTAGGAACATTTATTGTATAAGAAGAGCCTTTCATGAAGTAATGTGGAAGGCTAACCTTATCGGTTTCAAATGTAGCGTTATCGTTTGCATCAACATCGAATTCATATTCTTTTTCACCAGAATAGAAACTATCTTGGTAACGATATGTAAGATGATATTTGCCAGATCTTGATAATTTATATTGGTCAGTAGAAGAAATGACATCGACTTTTCCACTTGGATCTTTTACTTCTACTTTTGTCACGCAGTCATCATTTAAAGAAACTGCTTCGAAATTGTCAAATTTAACTAAGGTACCAGCTTTTAATCCTTCTAATGGTTTGACTTCAAAATGGATTCCTTCTTCGCCGAAAGAAGAAACAAATAAATCAATTCTTTCAGTTCCGACATTTCCATATACGTCAGTTGCTTCATAAATAATTGTATAGATACCTTTTTCAGTTGGAGTAAAGGAATCATTCTTGACTGCAATCATCTTCTTTGCAGAAGAATCATATCCATAATAGACAGTCTTCTTTAAATCTCCAGAAAGAGCAGTTTCATCAAAAGCCTTGGCTTCTGGAATCTTGATTTCAAGTCCGCCGACAATGCTGGCTTTCTTTTTGGAATTTAAATCAATTATTGGATTAATCTCATCTTTATAATAATCCATTGGATTTAAATCTTCGCCTTTGATTCCGCCGATTTCGCCAATTTCAATAGGAGCGCTATCTAATCCGCTATATCCAGATGCAGTCAAAGAAATATAGACTAATCCAGTCTTAAAACCAGCAAAAGTTGTATCAGGATAGATGCTTGGATTATTTAATTCACTGACTAAAACATAGTTTCTAGCTTGGTCATTTTCGGCATAGATACGGTAATTACTTGGATTAGAAGTATCTAAATAATAGGAGATATTGTTATAGACGTTAGATGTAGGGTTATTACCAGTTATGGAAGTACCACCAGTTGGACTAATGCGGTAATTTGTTGAATCGATTGCAATCGTGCCAGAGTCATCTTTAGATAAACCGGCAATTCTACTTCCGTTAAATCCAGCAGAAATATAGTTTTCATAATAATAAGAGCCTTTGCTATTTGTAATCAGGAAATAGTTTTCAGGATCATAAGCATCGGTAACACGGACCGTAATGGAATGGACGCTAGGATTGACCCCTAAATCCTTAACATTCCACATGATTAATTTTTGGTATTTGGATTTTGATAAATCTATTGGCTTAGAGAAAGTAAAAGTATCGCCTTCAGTCAAGCCGACTTTTAATCCATAAGGATATCCACTAGATGCAAATTGGCCATTAAGAGAGCCATAATCGATAGAAGATTTATCCCCAGCAAAAGTATAGACATCTTTAAAGACAGAGAATGATTTGGTATAGGTAATCTTATCTTCGCCAACGACTAAAAGGGTATATTTTCCATAGCTATCTAATTTATAAGAAGAAGCGGATTTAGAAGATCCATTTGGATAAGTTAGATAAGAAGCAGTGACTTTAACATCCTTCCCGTCTTTAGAAAGAGTTACATCCTTGGAGATGAATAATAAATCCCCAATGTTATAAGAATCTTCTACATCTAGGTTATTTATAGAGACTTCTTCCCCTTTTGTTTCCAAAACGGAATTAGAAATAGTAGAAAGCCCAAGAATGGATAAAGTTGCCAGTGTGAATAACGCTTTTGCTTTTTTCATTTTGTTGATACTCCTTTTATTCTTTTAGTCCACCCACGGAGACATTGCCCATGAGTTTATTCCTGAAGATAACGAATATAATTGTGATTGGAACTGCCAATATCATCGAAGCCGTAATCTTAAGTGGGGTAGTCTGCAATAAGAATTTTTCGGCCCCGGTCCCAATATCTGATTTAGCTAACGACATTTCATATACTGCTCTAGCCAGCGTTGGATGGGTTGGAAGATATAACATTGTGGCCTGCCAGTCATTCCATAAGGCAATGAATTGGATTAGGAAGACTGTTCCAATTGTTTTTATAGCCATCGGGAAATAGATACGGAACATGACGGTGAAATCATTCGCACCATCTATTTCAGCTGCTTCTCTATATGTATTTGATAAAGAAGAGAAGAAGGCATAATAGACGAAGTAATACATACCTGCACCAGAGAAGAAACGTAGGAAGTTTCCCCAAAGGCTATCGAATATTCCAAGTTGTCTTAACCAAGTCAATTCGCTAGGCAATGCACCAACGATTGGAATTGATAGCATCAAGGTGAATACAACATTTATGACCGTGCAGATCTTATATTTGTATTTAGATGTAATATAGGCAGTAATCGCTGGTACAACCGAGCAAATTAGTCCCCCTACCCCTGCATAGACAAGGGTATTCATTAACATTGATAGGAAACCGATGTTATCTTGGGAATGCATGATGAGAGTATCCCCAACATACCAAGAAGCATTAAGTTGCATGAAGATTAAGTTCTTGAAGATAATCCCGTAATTCTTAAGATGGAACAATTGATAATTACTAGCTAACGGATTCTCCCAGTTCCCCCAGTCTACAAACGGGAAGGCAATCGCACCATTTTGCTCAAAGTCATTTTTGCTCTTTAAGGAAGTCATTAATCCCCAAAGAAGAAGGAAGAGCAAGAATAAGGCAAATATAGAAATCAAGATGGCAAGTAAGACATAGAAGCAAATATCAACCTTTGATGACTTCGGCTTCTTGCCGCGTTTTATGTTATTCATTGAGTTGGTCCTAACTTTTTCCATAACTAATCCTCGCTTGGCCCGAACCTATTTAGTAAGAATTTTACTAAGAAGGTTGTCGGAACTATAATCGCGGTCAAAACCAAGCCAAAGGCAGCTAAGGCCGGATAACTAATATAATTAGGTACGCCTCCAAGAATATCGGATTTAAGGGAATTGAGGTAAATGAAGTAGCCAACATTTCCCATGGCCATCGCGTTTTCCCCATAAATATTGAATACCTGGTATTGAGATACGAATAATTGGGAAATGATAACAATTGCCAAAGATACAATAGTTGGATAAATCTTTGGCAAGACAACATGCCACAAGATGGAAAGAGTATTCGCTCCATCAAGCGAAGCACTTTCGATAAGGGCAGGATTTACATTTCCCATGGCGTTGCTATAAAGCAAGACATTGACGCCGAAACTCATGACAACATTGAAGATTATCATTGCCCATAGCTGCATATTTGGTTCAGCAAGGGCATCCACTTTTTCAGTACCAAACCAATCAAATAGGATTTGAGGTATAGCATTTTGGACTACATATCTAAATAAAAGTCCTAATACGATGCTAGATAGTACCTGTGGGAGATAAAGAACTGTACGGAAGAGCGCACTTCCTGGCTTTTTCTTATAAATATAATAGGATGCAAGTAAAGCAAGAGGCTGGGCAAGAAATAAATCAACCGCGCAGAAAATCAAGGAATTTTTCAACATATATGGATATTTTGAAAAGGAGGAAAGTGCGATCTTGAAGTTTTCCCACCCAGCGAATGTGGTAACAATTTTCTCTAAACCATAGTCTAGAGTAAATGTTTGGAAAGCCATGATGAAAGAATTCATGTTGACATAAAGGTAAAAGACAAAGAAATGGATGATAGGAATAATTAGAAACGCCATGCAGAAAAGAAAGCGAGTTAATTCCTTTTTATTCTTGGTCTTATTTTTATCACGTGTAATTGTTTTATACATGGTTTCCCTCTTTAGACTACTTAGACATTTTGTCCCAGTTATCTTTGCTTATTTGAGTATGTTCGAATATATATTGAGAAGTGCAACCTAGTTTCCTGAAGGCATCTAGATATCCACCTTGGTTTTGGGTTCCACTACTAGAAGCAAAGGAAGAAATTGTCATGGTATAGCCATATAAGAAGGTGGCGAGATTCTTTTTGTAACGTGTAGAATAGGAAGATTGTTGAACTACTTCTGCATCAGCTCTATAAGTAGCTAAATCTTTGTAATAGGTGTTATTTAATGCATCAACGTTATAGGAATATTTAACTGGGGCAGTTAATCCAGTTAGTTCGCTAAAGGCAGCAAGTTCATTTTCGCTATAAATGAATTTGATGAATTCTTTAACAGCTTTGTCCTTTCCATTCTTTTCGCATCTAGCATTGGCGAATGTTAAGGTTGAACCGACATTGATTAAAGTTGGTGTCTTTCCATTTCCTTCACTGACTTGGCCAGTCAATTGGGTTGGGAGAGGCATAAATGCAACGTGACGGTCTGGGTTAGTTGGATTTAATGTTGCATAGTCGTTAAATGTTCCAACATCAGCAGCTTCGTGGCACCAATAGGAACCATCCCAATACATACCATAGGATTTATTGTTATGTTTATTGATGAACCAGTTCATGGCTTCAACTGGGGTTTGGTTAGAATTAGCAAGAGCTTCAGCATCAATCCATTTATTAGCAAGAGCCATTTCGAAGAAGGCTAAGGAATAATAACGGTTAGCCATGTTATACATTTGATAGCCGTTTTCATCATTTAGCTTCATCTTTGTTGTAATTGGCTTCTTTAGTCCAGATCCAGGATAGAAAGCATCTTCGCTTCCAAAGCTAGAAACCATATCAACTTCGGCATCAGTCCAGTTGCACATAGTATCTTTCATGCCGTCTGCACCAGTCAACGATGCCCACATGGCAAGAGGTAAATACCAGGAATAATAATGTCCGCCACCGCAGATAAGTAATGGGGAAACACCTTCACCAGACATCTTGTCGCAAAGGATATTGAATTCTTCTAATGAAGATGGAAGTCCATCATCATAGTCACCAGCTTTTCCGTTTGGACCAACTGATTTCTTGACGTTCTTATCGGCCACAAAATAGGCGTTGCCATATTTGCTTGTGTATTCTTCTTTGTCTTGTTCATCAACACTAGGATCAGCAAAATAGTAATTCTTTTGCTCGAAAAGATCCTTGTCGTAGCTAATTCCTGGGAACCATTCATAATGTGGCAAAGCATAATATTTGTCATCTGGTCCTTTTAATCTTTCTAAGGTATTGGATTCAATTGAATTGCTAGCAACCATTGGTTTGACAATATCAGAAAGGTCCATCAAGTAATTCTGGGCAGCCAGTTGATAGATATCTGTAGTAGATTCATAGATGAAGATATCATCACCACTAGTCTTCATTTCAGAATTGAAGACAACGCTCTTCTTTGGGGTGATTTTGAAGGTAATGCCTTTTTTTCCTTCTTGGAAAGAGGTTTCCTTATTGGCTTCGGCAAAACGCTTTGTGGCTTTGTCTAGCCATTCTCTTCCACCAGTTCCATTGAAGACAAGGATGTTGACATTTGTGGTTGTCGAGGAAGAACCTCCTCCCCCGGTGCCACAGGAGGCTAAACCGCCAACTAAGGCAGTTAGTCCGAGCAAAGTTAAACGATTGATTTTGAGATTTTTCATTTTTTTCTCCTTTTTTGGTTTTTATAGTTTTACATCGTAACTGATATTGAATAAGAACAATTTAAATTATCTTTTTCTAAATTTAAGGTAATGACACCATTGCTTCCTGCTGGATTTACTCCAAGAGTTGAAGCTTTTTCAAACATGAGCAATCCATTTTCATAAGTGGCATTTTCGATGTTCTTGCCATTATAAGTAGCTTTATTTAATGTCATACCAGAGTATTTAGAATCAATTTCGATAGAAATAAAGTCGCCTGAAATATCTAATTTCATGCTATCTTTCAAGCTGGTCTTATAAGAACCAGTGATGCCTTTCATTTCCATTGGCAAATAGCATTTATCCAAGGTAATTGAACCACCGGTGATGTTACGCTTGACACCAACATAAGCGAGTTGATCGCAGTTCAAGACAAAATTATCGAAGACACATCCGCCCATTCCTTCATAGCTAAGTCCTCCTAGCAATGAAACAATTGGGGCCACCGAATTAACTGTTACGTTTTTGAAGTAATTTGAATGAGCAATATTACTTGAGATAAGGCCCCCGCCTGATACGAAAAGACAGTTTTGGTAATTATCACCAAAGCCATCGGCAAGGATATTGAAGTTTACATTTTCTAATGTGGCACCGCATAAAGTTGCGCCCAATATAGCACTAACAGCATTGTTATTAGATGCAGAACCAAATTTGACTGAAGTGAAGTTGATATTCTTTAAAACAGCACCGCCACCAACAACAGAGAACAAGCCAGCATAAGTTGGTGTTAAGAAAACTGTATGCCCTGCGCCATCAATAACGCCCCTGAAGCCAGCAGCACCATTATCGCTAGTTTGATCAAAATTCCAGCCACCATGATTAACTGGAGAACTTTCAGTTCCAATATCATTAGCCAAACGGTAATAACCGAAGTTAATGACACGGTCGCCAGTTCCTGATGGATTAATTGCTTTTGCACGGTATGTATCTAAGGCAATTAGTTCTTCTTTTGTACTGATTATCTTACTTATTAATAGGATAGGAGCATAAACTGTAATTTCTTTATCTCCTTTTTTGCCAACGATAACGATATCTCTTTCACCAGATATTCCTTTATCCTTAATACCTTTTAAAGAGATGCTTGCAGGATTATTTCCTAAATCGATATTTCCTAAAGAGATAGAAGTAATTTCATCTAGCCCCGCTTCTTCTAGATTTAATGCGATGGTTTCATTGTCTAGCATGAATTCTTGTCTAGAAGATAGGGTAACTACTTCACTTTCTTCACCAAGTAAGATTTCTCTAACTTTAGCAATGCTAGAAGAAGGAATTCCAACATATCTAGTCAAATAATTTTCAATTGAATAAGAAAGGCTAGTCTTGCCATCCCCATAATATTGCATGAGGTCGTTATATAGTTTTCCAAAGGCAATGTAATTATCGCCTGTTTTATCCATATAAACGCCAGAATCATCAAATGTATTGTTTTCAGTTAAGGCACTTCTAAGTCTTTCGCCGAATTTACTAAAGCTAGTTAATTCAAAATCGCGGATAGCGTCTTCATAAGTTACGCCTAATAAACCTTCGATTAAGAAAGCAAGTGTTCCAGTTCTATCAGCACCGGCATTGCAATGGAAATAGATTGGATAATTAGTTTCATCAGATAATGTTTCAAATATTTCACGTAAGGATTTAACACTGATGCCATCATTTGAAACTGCCAAGTTATAATTGCTGGTAATCAAATCACCATAGGAATCAAAATTATTTGAAGCAGCAAAGTTTTCTGGATCAAGAATCTTGTTATATTGTCCTAATTGGGCTTGGATATATTTCTTGCTTGAATCAAAGGCACATTTAGTTTGATTTCCATCATCTTTACCGGTAATACGTAAATCGATTTCGGTTTTGATTTCAAGAGTCTCATTGAAGACTTTCTTGCCACTTTCATCTAAATCGGCCCAGTTATTAAAGTTATTCAATAAGCCTCCACGGAATAATTTGCCATATTTAATGGTCTTATCCCCTGCTTTCCAGCCTCCTAAATCACGGATGTTATAGGCTCCGCTTGCATTGATAAAACGAACAGAAGTCCCAATTGTCTTGAATGTAGAAACCTCTGAAGTGTCATTAGCCTTTGTTCCTTTTATTTTCCAGTAATAGGTAGTATTTGGAATTAAGTTATCTAATGAATAGGAATTAGAAAGAGAAGAAACCTTAACTACTATAGCGTTATCAAATTTATCATTATCAGCTACATAAATGGTGTAATTGGCACTGCCATCTTTTTGCCAGCTTAGCTTTACGGACGTACAAGTTAAGTTTTTGTTTTCGGTTTCTCTTGCTTTTAATATAGCTTCAATCTGAGTTTTCTCATCTCTAGCGTTAACATAATCCATTAATGGGGTTGGAGTAATTTGAATTTGTTCCCCGTCAGTTGGTGAAGACAATTTAATTTGATTTTCACTAGGAGTTGGATTTACATCATCTTCAGTTGATTCAGTAGTAACAATAGAAGAACCAGTGTCAACTTCGGTTGAACTTGAAGATGAAGTTGTTTGGCATGATGTCAAGCTTGCGAATAATGAAGCAAGGCCTAATGTAACAAATAAGGTCTTTGATTTCCTATTCATAGAAAACCTCCTTTTGGTTCAAAACTTTTTTGTAAGCGTTTCCATTTAAATTTTATTTTGTTATAGAAGTAAAAAAAATCACCTGGCTTGATTTGCTAATCGCAATTTTTTACTTCTAGAAAATTAAGCGTATCCAAAAGGGGGTATAAATTAGAAACTTATATAATAAAACCAAATTAATGGTTGATAAAATCTTTTGCTGTAAATTTATTCAAGGAATATAATGCAAAATAAAGGAAGAGAAAATGAAGCAAGAAATTCGATTGTTTAGTTCAAAGCAATACTCATCAGAAGACCCTAATCTTCACGTATTTTTCTATTTGAAAAAGGGGAATGAGCCATTACATACCCATGATTTCATTGAGATCATGTATATAAATTCAGGGGAAATTGAAGAATATGTTAATGACAAACACTTCACCGCCAAAAAAGGTGATCTTGTCTTTATGAACTTCAATAGCACTCACTCCTTTAAAGCAATTAACCAGGCAACTTTCTATAATGTCTGCTTCTACCCAGAAACTTTAGAAAAGATCATCAGCCCCCAAAACGCTTTCTCTCTTTTGACTTTATCAACATTTAATGAATTCTCAAAAGGAAAGGCCGAAGGTGTTGTTTCCTTCTCTCCATCCGAACAAAGGAAAATCCAATATATCCTTGAAAGAATGGTTGAAGAGCAAACTAGGCGTCTACCTAGATTTGAAGTAGTCAATGAATCATTCATGACTATATTGATTACAATGATTCTGAGGAAAGTTTCATTACCAGAAGAAACCGAAATCGATGCCTGGAATGAACTTGCCCAATATATCAGAAAACCTCGATGGAAATCTTTCATTAGAAGCTTTGGCCAAGAAATGCTTCTATAATCCTTCCTACTTCTCACGTTTATTCAAAAGCAAATTCAATGTCTCTCTTGTCGAATATGTATCCAATAAAAGAATCGAGAAAGCCATGCAGCTATTGAATGAAACTGAACTTTCGGTTTCTGCGATTTCTTCTTCCTGTGGTTTCTCAAACAAAAGTGTTTTCTACCGTACTTTTGCTAAAGTAACAGGAAAAACACCTAACGAATATAGAAACAAGAACGCTCAAAAGCCCCTTAATTTAGCGAAATAACAAAGGAAAAGACTTTATGGATAAAGCAAAATTACTTTCCTATTTTTTAGATAACGAATATGGGCATCTCCCTTCTTTTAGTGATGTTGATGTCTATTATGAATGCGTTGATTCAAAAAGCGATGCATTAGGAAAAGGGGGTTCCTTAAAGAATATGCGTGTCCATCTAAAAAGAAAGGAACGCATGACTTCTTTTGGATTTGATTTATTCTTGCCTAAGAAAGCAAAAGGGATATTCTTATTTCTTTGCAATCGTCCAGTTGGATATATTTCTAAAGAAGAAATTGATCCTACCCGTAAATTAAAAAGCAGTTTCTATCCAATCGAAGAAATAACAAAAAGAGGGTATGGGTGCCTTGCTTTTCTTACTTCTGAAGTTGCAGAAGATAAAAACGGTTTCAAATATGGCCTTAATTCATTATTCCCCGAAATAAAACACGTTAACCCTGGCGAATATGGAACTTTGCTAATGTGGGCGAAGGCTTTTTCTTTGATTATTGATTATCTAAAGCAAGATCCATCTACAAAAGATTTGCCTTTAGCAAGTGTAGGACATTCTCGTGGCGGGAAGACTTCTCTTCTAGCCGGTGTATTAGACAACCGAATTGATTTAGTCATATCTTCTTGTGCCGGTTGTAGCGGAGATGCTGAACAAGCTAATTACCATGCAGGTGCAGAAACTATAAAAGTCATAACAAAGGCATTTCCTTATTGGTTTACCCCAAATTATGTTGAATATGCCTCTAAACAAATGGAATATCAGCAAAGCGATTTCCTTTCCTTAATCGCCCCGCGTCTAATCTATACTTCTTCTAAAAGCGAAGATTTATGGGCAGATCCTCTTGGAGAATATGAAACCCTTCTAAAACTAAATAAAGTATATGAAGAGGATGGGTTAACTGGATTAGTCCCATTCAAGAAATTCGATATCAACATAGAAAATATCTCTCAGGACGGGTGTCTTGCCCATCATCATCTAAAAGGAGTCCATGACTTAGACGTTAGAGACTGGAATCTATATATGGATTTTTTTGATAAGAAGCTAGGTTATTAATCAAAATCCCAGCCGATTTTCTCACTTATTAAATTATTTGTACGTAATCTAAGTTTATAACGATCTTCTTCTAATTTTGAAGCTGGATGGATAAATGTAATAGACCCTTTATCATTAGGAGAATAACTTAACGAGGCATCAATTAATTTATAAGTTACCCTACCCTTATTTTTGTTAGAAAAGTCTTTATCTAAATAAGAAGATTCATTTTCAAATAAGCCAAGTAAATCATAAGTCGCTTGGTTTTCTTTTGACCTATATAAAGCAACTTTGCCTTTATGATTCCAGGTTAATAAAACCCCATCATCTAGATAAGTTGCATTAAATCCTTCTATGATTTCTTTATTTTCTACCTTATTAAAATTAGTAAACACATATGTGTGGTTTGCTTCTGTTTTAAGGCAAATAAAGCAATCCTTGTTTTGGAAAGATATATCTTCGTCATTATCTTTGACACAGGTATCCTTGTTAATTCCGGGATAATATAGAACTAAATCGCTTCCTTTATTTGAAGTAACTCTTACTTCTATTAAGGTTTCGTTTTCATAAACAATATCTACATCGAAATTGCCCCTAGCTTTAAGCCCTTTGACATGGACGTTTTTCCAATTCGATGGCAAGGCAGGCAAAATAGAAACATATCCTTCATGGCTTTGGATAAGCATCTCTGCCATTCCGGCGATTGCCCCGAAATTGCCATCAATTTGGAAAGGAGGATGGACATCCCATAGATTAGGATGTGTCTTCTTTTGTAATAATGTCTTTAATAATTTATAGGCATGGTCCCCGTCTTTCACTCTGCTCCAGCAACATAATCTATGTGCTAAAGCCCAGCCAGTAGAGAAATCTCCCCTATAGATTAAAGTCGATTTAGCTGCATCAATATAAGCTGGGGTTTTGCTACTTAATAAATCTCCTGGCATTAAACCTACTAACTGCGATAAATGACGATGGTTATATTCACCAATCTCGCCATAGAAATGTTCTTCACCATATTCTTTTATTTGATTTGAATAACCGATTTCAACCGCATCATAATGACCGACTTGTTCTTTTTCTTTTTTAACTATTTCATCTTCGATTCCTAGAATAGAGCAGAAACGGATATCATTCCTTGCATTTTCTTCTAGCCATTGCTCATCAAAAGCACAGCCAATCGTATGGTAATATTGTTGCTTTTTATCTCCATTTACCCAGTGCCCTGCTAAGATTTGTTCAGGAGAAGCACTGCAAGTACAAAGATATAAATCACCATATTTTTTAACGCATTTCAAAAGGAATTTAGCTAACCCGTGTATGCAAGGATAGACGCAATCCTTTAATAAAGCTTCATCCAAAGTGTAATCATAGGCATCGCTAAAAAGCTCTGCAGTCATCCCTCCTGTGCCAGGTCCAGAATGACCTTCTGGATTAAGCCCTTCTACTTCATAAGCAAAAGCACCTGTCCCAATAATCCAGCCTGAATCTTCATTGCTAATATCTTCATTAAAGGCTTCTTTGATATATTTTCTAGCATTCTCACTTGCCTTAGGTAAATAGGCTTTAAAGAAATCAATATATGAATAGAAAGTCTCTTCTAGATTAGTTATAAAAGCAGGCCAATAATTCATCTGGATATTGATGTTATGCCAAAACCCAGATCCCCATGGAGATTTATCGTGGACAGTCCATACCCCTTGTAAAGAAGCAGGCAATCCGCCTTTTCTAGAAGAAGAGATTAATAGATGCCTTCCAAAGAAGAAATATAATTCTTCTAGATAAGGGACTTCTTCATTATTTCTATAGGCATCTAGAAGAGAAGGTACACTTCTATTATCTTCATCTAGAGATAGATAGAAATCAACGCGATCCATTAAGGACACGTAGTCGTTTTTATGGTTTTCATAAAGGGTTTCAAATGATTTTTTAGATGCCTTTTCGATTGTATCCAACACTTCTTTATGAGGATCTTCTCCAACTGCTTTTTCCAGGAAGAAGGCTTCTTTACAAAGTTTATAAGAAGTTCCTCCTGCGAAGATAATCGTGATACCCCTTGCATCAGCTATCTTAATCCCATCTTTATTAGTTTCTTTATCTCCATCAGCAAAAACACGAATACGTCCTTCATAAATTAATTCTCTACTAGGAAGGGTGCCTCTAGCTAAAATATCTTCTTTATCAACATTAATTTCCCCAGTCCTGCCACCTTCTTCAACATTTCTATCCCCTAGATAGGGAATAACTAATTTAATTAATAAAGAAATTGGCTTAGAAGCATTTATATGATAAACAAGAACTTTATCAGGATAAGAAAAGAAAGATTCGCGTTTTATTTGATTATCATTAACTTTATATGAAGAATAGATAACCCCATCATCTAGGCGAAGTCCTCTTTCATAAGAATTAACATTTATATCGTTAGATTCGATATGTATTTCAAGGAAATTAGATACTCCACCTTTAGAAAAGGAATTGGCAAATTCATTCGTAGTTATTTGGATTCTTTCTTTTTTGACTCCCCCAAAAATAGAGGCTCCAAAACGTCCATTTCCAATTGGCAAAGAATATTTTTCCCAACCGCTTATTGAATCAGGAGCTTCTTCTAGATAACGTAAAACCAAATTCTTTTTCATAATTTCCCCTAGCAATGAATTATAAATGCCAAAGTAGATAGATATTTCAAAGGTTCATCAATAATGACTTTGTTATCTATCATCTTATAATTAACATTCTTGATATTTCCATCTTTTCCAATCATTTCTATATCTTTAATAGGCATGTTAAATACTTCAAATTCAGTCTTATTAAAATCATTATAATTTGCATTAGTTAATACCAAGACATAACGATTTTCTTGCTTATATAGATATGGATAGACTCCGTCAGTTAGGCAATATACGAATTCATTTTTGATGTTAGGCAATAGATATTTAGCAAATAGGAATCTTCTTAGCGGCATGAAAAATGATGTATCTTCACTATTTTCGATTCCATAAGGATAGACAAAGAAAGAAGAAGTATAGGCAACTCCATTTCCAGTCCTATTCATTCTTGCATCAAATAAGCCAGAAACAATATTTACATCATCTTCATAAATAATTGAGTAATAGTCTCCATTTCTTCTTTGGCTTGTGGCTTTGTAATGATGCATATTGTCATAAGTATCATTTAACATCATCTCAAAAGCATCATATTGATGGTGTTGGCCTCTAAATTCAACGCTTTTAGCGTGTATTAGATACAAAAGATCAAATTCTTGTAAGATAGACGAAGCTATTCCATCGATAAATACATAATTATTCTTGAATAAGGCGATTAATTCTTTCTTAGAGAAATTACGGACATTTTGGCCATTTAGGAAAACCATTTGGTTATTAAACGACTTTTCTTTGCTGACTTTATATGAATAACCTAGAGAAGAGAAATAACCCACTATATCAAAATCCTTTGGAATTAGATTTAGGAAACCTTGTTTACGGGTATGGTAAACAGTATTCTCGTCAAATGGGAAAGTAATTCCCTTCATTTGGGAAGGTAACAAATTCAATTCTTTTACTTTATTTAGATAAGGGGTTAGCCCTTTTATCCTTTCTCCATATCCAAATTCTTCCTGTACCCCATTCCCGCAATGGGCATAGATGTTATAAGTCATCCCTGATAATCCAAGCGGAATCGCACTTTCTAGCTGGAAGGCAACAAACTTATTGTCTTTTACAAAACTAGAAAATGAAGAATTCTCTAATTCAGGATAAATCAAGCAATCATCCCCGATAAAGGAACGATTAACCATGCTGATACGGTTGAAATCAAAATAATATTTCTTTGATCCTTCTTCTCTATAGGACGGAAGGTGGATTCTATCGATTTTAACCCCATCTGGACTCAAATGTTTATGTAATTTGACCCAGTTTCTAGCCTCCATCGCATGTTGGGCAGGCATTGAACTCATTAAGCCAATATGAGTAGATGGGTTAGCTCTTTTTACGGTTTCGGCGATTTCTTTTGCAAGTCTATCGATTGTTTCAAAAGAAAAATCTAGCCATACTTTTCTTTCTATAGATGGGATTTCTTCTTCTAGATGCTTGATAAATTCTTCTCTAGTTTCCTTTTTACCTAGACGCTTAGAGAATTCTTTCATATGCAAAGAGCAAAAGCAGCCGCCCCAGTCAAGAGGTGGATGATTATGAAGACGGAAATCATCTTCAATCCAAAGAACCTCAGGTTTTATCTCTTTTACATAATATTCAAGTTGATGAAGGTAATATTTATTCCAGACTTCATCTAATGGACAGGCGACTAATTCAGAAGTCTTCCCATTACGATCGACCATAGTAACAAAGTTTTGGCCTTCTTGGAGTTTTCTTCCTCTATCTAGATGTCCCATTTCCATCCAAGGATTTAAAGATACCGATACCCCTACTGCATTTAATTGGGTCTTGGCTTCTTTCATCACTTTTATCCATGATGGGAGTTCTTCATCTTTAATGTGGCCAACGTTATGTTCTTCCCCATTAAAAATCAAAATGACATTCTTGACCCTGTATTTCAAACAAAAATCCTTAATGCTATCAATACGTTCTTGATAATATTCGTCTGGATAAATTTGAGCCCTAAGGCAATGAAGGAATTCGCTTTCCATGAATTAGGTCCTCCTAATTTGTTATTATGTTTCCTTTACTATATCACGCGGTTTTGCTTACTTTACTAAAGAAAGTAAAAAACTAGGAACTTTCCTTATTTCAAATTAATTTTTAAGAATGACAAGGCATATTCTAATAAAAGATGGTTCCCGTTTTTATCAACATCTTTATTGTTCGTTGAATTATTAGAAATAAATAAATATGTAGTTTCCTTAAAGAGAAAATATGAAGATATATTCTTATTTTCATTGAATGCTTTATCTTCTTTATTAAATACTTTTATTCCCCTAGGCTTTTCATTTGAATCGATATAGAAAGAATAAGAAGAATCGATTCCTTTTATTTTTTCTTGGGAAGCGATATCTAAAGGTAATGAATAAGAAACATATTCTTTATGGTTAGAAAGGACACTTTCTGGGAGAAAATATAAATCCGAAACACTAGATAGATATGAGCTTGCTATCTGGTAATATTGGATATCATCTTGATCATGGCTAGTAGAATTAACCGCATGAATAACATTATTTTCAACGGAAGAAAACATTTTCTCTTGGTAAGAATAATCTAAAACCTCACCCGTAACGAATATATCTAATATCTCTTTATCTTTTAGACGGTCCTTACTTTGGAAAAGAGAATATAGACTAATCGACCCTACTAGAAATACCCCTACTATTTTCCACCAGTCATATTGGAGATAAGAACGTAATAACCTATTCTTCATCACTAATCTCCTTATAACCAACTAGATAATCATGACCAAAGCAAAGAAGATATTTCTTGCCGTCAGTAAAAGTAACATTAGATTCATTTAGGACAAGAAAAGTATGCTCATTACCCTTTTTGTCTATGAATATAAAGGAGGAAAAAGATAGCTTATTTGAATACACGTCATGGCTATTTTCTTTAAATATGAATATATCTTCTTCATTAGACTCCCTTATTTTTAGAAGCAATGATTGCTTTGATTTTATGTATTCAAACTTGAAAAAGAAGAAATAATAAAAGCAAAGAACACCTAGCAATAACAGGATTAATGACAAACCTAAATATAGCCACATCTGATTTCTTGGATGGAGAAAATAAAATAATAAGAGTCCTATTAAGCTAATCAAGGCAACAGCAATACTTATATATAGATATATGGTCTTGCTCTTTTTGATTTTATAATCATCTTCTTTAGGATAAAGATAATTCATTTTAAAAATTCTCCTCTTAATCCTTTTAGATATAGATCTGGGTAATATTCTTTATTCGTATATTTATCGAATATAGATAAGCAAACTTGATGCCAACCAGTAATTAAAATAGGGAAAATAAGCAAGAAAAGAGCAACATAACAAACTGCTTGAATCATAATTTGATCAATAAGTCCTAAACACATTACCCCACATCCAAATATAAAGAAAAGCAAAGTCATTAAAGGCTTTTTTAAGCAATAGAAGAATGAATTTTCGATTACTTTTATAAATGTATTCGTATAAATCAAAGATTGAGTTAACCCCATCATCATTAAAGGAAGTAACAACAAGATTAATCCGGAGATAATATAAACTGCAATCGCATTTGTTATTAAGAAAGAAAGCAAATCATTTAGGAAAAAACATAACGAGAATAAAAACCAATAAATAGAAAATACTTTGATATTTTGCTTTATTCCCTTTTTAAAATCATGCCAGAAATAAATTCCTTCTCCCCATGCCCATTGACGGATAATTCTTCCTATTCCTGCTAAAGCAATAAAAAGGAAAAGAAACGAAATTCCATAAAATAAATCAAATACGTGTTGTTGTCTTATAAAACGAAATCTTTTGCGCTTCTTCCATTGTTTTAGATGCAGGTAATAAAATCGCATAATATTTAACTAGAAAAGTTAATAAAAATGGCAAGGCAAAAAGAAGAATTACCAAGCCAATTTGTAAAAATAAGAGGGGCCTAGTCTTAAAAAAGTCCAAAAATTGCTTGCCTCTATTTTCAGGTAAGTCATCTAATGAAAATTCTTTTTTAGCAGGTCTAAATTTCATTATCTTGCCTCTTTATCAAAAATATAGGCAATGTCTACTTCACCTAATTCGCTTGAAGATTTTACCCATTCTAGAGTTCCATTTTCTATTAAATATATTTTAGAAGATATATAAATGGCTTCTTTTAAATTATGGGTAATATAAATAGCGGTAACCCCATACGCTTCTAAAGCATTTTTAATAGTCCTCAAAACATCTTCTTTCTGAGGCCCATCAACGTTGCTTAAAGGTTCATCTAATAAGATTAATTCAGGCTTTTTGATTAATGCCCTACCTAAACATACTTTTTGGATTTGGCCAGTTGATAATTGCCTTGGCTTCCTAGTTAATAAATAGGAAATATTTAAAGTCTTGGCCATTTCATTAACTTTATCAGTGATAGTTTTGAAATCATCACGTTCTAATTTCAAAGGAAAAGCAAGATTATCAAATATAGTCATATGAGGATAAAGGGCAAATTCTTGCTGAACATAACCGATTTTACGTTCCTTCATACTCATTTTTTCTATATCTTTCCCATCAGAAAGAATTACTCCATCATAAGAAAGTTGGCTAGATAAAGCCCTTAATAAGGTGGTCTTGCCTCCCCCAGATTCTCCCATGATGCAGCTAATTTTTTTATTCTCGAAGACACAGGAAATATCCTTTAAGGCAGGATATTGTTCATTCTTCTTTCCTAAATAAGTTACTGAAAGATGCTTTAATTCTATTGTCGGCATGAATAAATAATAATATTTTTCCTTAGATATTGCTTGTAGAAATAATCCATTTGTAATGACTTACTAATAATCCTTCTTCTCTAGTTGGGTCTAATTGAGTTTCTTCTAACTCCTCAATTTTGCTAATCTCCCCTGCTATATATTTAAAGATTTTGTTTTTTGCATATATCAATCTATTCTTTAGTCCGCCTAAACGAATATCAACAACTTCATATCCAAAAGGCTTATTTTCTTTCATCCACATCGATTCAAATGAAGAATGGAATTTATCAACTTTTTCAATGCAAGAAGTATATAAAGGTAAGATTTTGTTTAATTCTTCTTTGCCTTTTTTATAAGCTTCATGAGTCTTTATTCCTAAGTCGGATTTAATAGAAAGAAGGTCTGCTAAATCGCTTGCTTCTATGAATAAATAACCATATGGGTCGTTTCTTTTTGCTGCTTCTAGTAGTTTTTTAGATATAGAAGAATAATCAATTGGATCTAGTTCGGAGAAGGCTTTATCGAATAAAC
>DAVZIW010000005.1:0-36067 GCA_052273085.1 Candidatus Alloenteromonas sp. | reverse complement strand
TTTATCTTCGTTAAATAAAGTCCCAGGGACTACTTTTTTAATCTCGCATATATCTTCAATAAATGCCTTAAAGCCCACTTCTTCTGCCTTTTTATAATCTTCCATATAGAAAGGCTTTGTTTCATTTATTTGATTTATATTAGAAGAGAAAGAAATACTTAATTCATCCCTAATATAATCTCTAGGTAAGATAAACAAAGGATAAGAAGGGAATAATTTAGATATTAAATATAATAAATAAGGATATAAATCTATATCTGCATTAGATAAATCTAACAATAGATAAAGAGGTTTCTCCTTTAATAAGGAATATATATCTAGGCAGAACCTTATTAATTTATCTTTATTAATATCATCTAATCCTTTTTCTTTTGAATAAGTCGATATCATCGCGTTGATATCATCATTTTCAAAACTAATCCCATTACTTAACAAAATATGGCTAGATGAATCAAAGCTAATGATCCCATATCTAATATTTTCATTAAATACATCTGCTTCATCTATATAAAAGCATCCATCTACTTTCATTTGTTTAGCTAAAGCAGCAAAGAAAATATGTGCATCTTTACCTAAAAGGAAGAGATTACCTTTAGGAGAGTCTCCTACAAAGATGTAACTAGAATTATATAGATTGAAGAAAGATGAAATCATATATTACTCTTTTAACCAAGTTTCCTTATTAACTATATCAATATATTTGGATATAGTTCTAGAAACAATTGAAGATACTTCATTTGTATCATAATCTGGAACAATACGTAATTTATTACCTTCTTTATGTATTTCCCTAGCTTCGTTGATACTAGATTTAATGCCCTCATAGGTAATTCCACCTAAAACAATCGACCCATGTATATTAGCTTCTTGTCTTTCAGTTGAAGTCCTAATCAAGACGGCAGGGAAATCCAAAATAGAAGATTCTTCAGATAAAGTGCCTGAATCAGAAAGAACTACATAAGCATTTTCCTGCAATTTAACATATTCAAAGAATCCAAATGGCTTAGATTCGATTATATATGGGGATAACTTGAATCCAAGGCTATCTAAACGTTTCCGTGTACGTGGATGGATTGAAAATATGGCAGGCATCTTTAATTCATCGACTATTGTATTTAAGGCAGGGAATAAAGTATTGAATTTAGATGGGATATCGACATTTTCTTCCCTGTGGCTAGATATAACTATATATTTACCCTTTGTTAATCCTAAATCTTCAATAACTGAACTAGATTCGATTTTATCACGATAATTATCAATTACTTCTTTCATTGGAGAACCGGTTTTGACAAGCCTATCAACGCTTAATCCTTCTTTTATCAAATTGCCATAAGCATAAAAAGAATAAGGCAAATTGACATCAGAAATATGGTCGACTATTGTCCTATTGGTCATCTCGGCAACATTCCAGTCACTACACCTATTTCCTGCTTCCATATGGAATATAGGACATTTTAATCTTTTTGCTGATATTGCACTTAATGCACTGTTTGTATCCCCAAGTATCAATATAGCGTCAGGATTAACTTCTTTTATCAAATCAAAGGATTTAGCAATGACATTACCCATCGTATGACCTAGGTTTTCCTTTGCTGCACCTAAGAAATAATCAGGTTTACGTAATCCAAATTCCTTAAAGAATATCTCATTAAGTTCATAATCATAATTCTGACCTGTATGGACTAAGATATGATCAAAATCCTTGTCTAGCCTTTTAATTACTTCGCATAGACGTATTATTTCAGGACGTGTCCCTACTATTGTCATTACTTTGTATTTCTTATTCATCGCTTCTTACCTTCATAAATATCGTATCAGGATTTTTTTGATCATATAATTCATTCGCCCACATAAGGGTAACTGAATCTTCTTTACCTATATTAGTTATAGAATGGGTATATCCTGGAGGTATATCAATTACTTCTAATTTATCTCCGCTTGTCTTAATAGAAATTATTTCAGTTGAATCTATTTTCCTAAATTCAGTCAAACAAGTCCCAGATACAACAAGGAATTTCTCATTCTTTGTATGATGGTAATGATTACCTTTAGTAATCCCAGGTTTAGATATATTAATTGATACCTGTCCCTCCCCAATTGTCTTTAATACTTCAGTAAATGAACCCCTATAGTCTTTATGCATATCTAATGGATAGGCAAAATTAGATTTATCTAGATAACTTAGATAAGTTGAATATAGCTTCTTTTCAAATGGGGTAGATATATTAGGCACCATATGGTTAATTCTAGATTGCTTAAAGCTTTCTAGAAGAGAAGCAACTTCACTTAATGTTTTAGAATAATGAGGTTCTACATAAAGTATCTTTTTAGATCCAGCATGATTTCCTTCAATAATAGAAATGAAATTAGATGCAATATCATCGATATAGACAAAATCGATAGACGGGGCGTCTTTATTTATTTCTATAGGTAAATCATGAGTAATGTTATAACACCAGGTCGCGATTACTGAATTATATGAAGGCCTACACCACTTCCCGAATACGTTATATAGCCTAAACACATATACGGGTTGGTTATTTTCTTTTGAAAAAGCGAAAAATAGGTCTTCTGCCATCTTCTTGCTTTTACCATAACTAGAATCGTAAATAGCTTTAGTTGAACTAGTTAAAATTATAGGAGACTTAGATCCTACTTTTTTAACTATATCTAGTAATCTAGCAGCAAAATTGACGTTACCATCATAGAATTCTTCTTTGCTTAAAGGTCTATTGATTCCCGCAAGATTAATAATAAAATCGCTAGAAGAGACATATTCTTCTAATTTATCTTCATCCCCGATATCATAACCTAAAACTTCATATCCTTTTTCTTTTAGGAAAAAAGATAGGTTCTTACCAATAAATCCTTTCGCACCAGTTAGAAGTATCTTCATGAAAGGCAACTTCCCCCGAATAAGGATAATTTCTTAAGTAATTTCTTCATTCCTTCGACATCGAGTCTATTCGTGTTATGTGAATTATAGGTATCTATTTGATCCATCTTTGGCTCGCCTTTAGAGAAATATTTATCATAATTCAAATCCCTATTATCGGCAGCAATCCTAAAGAAATTACCCATATCTTCTGCCCTAACCATTTCTTCTGAAGTAACTAGGGTTTCATATAATTTCTCGCCATGTCTAGTTCCGATATTTTGTATACCAGTCTTAGATTCAGTTAATTCAATGACGGCTTTAGCTAATGTATCAATCGTGGCAGCTGGAGCTTTTTGGACGAATAAATCACCTTGATGGGCATGTTGGAAAGCAAACATAACTAGGTCAACCGCATCATCTAGAGTCATCATGAATCTAGTCATGTCCGGATTAGTAATAGTAATTGGCTTGCCTGCTTTGATTTGGTCTAGGAATAATGGGATAACTGAACCCCTACTAGCCATGACATTACCATATCTAGTAAGGCAAAGAACTGTATCACCTTCTAGTAATTGTCTACTTCTAGCAATGACATTCTTTTCCATTAAGGCTTTTGTTATACCCATCGCATTAATTGGATAGGCAGCTTTATCAGTAGATAGGAAAACTGCATTCTTTACGTGGTTATTAACACAGGCCGTAATAACATTATCTGAACCAAGTACATTAGTCTTAGTGGCTTCTAAAGGATAGAATTCGCAAGAAGGAACTTGTTTTAATGCAGCGGCAGAGAAAACATAATCAACACCTTTGAAGGCATTTACTATCGAATTATAGTCACGTACATCGCCGATATAAAATTTGAGCTTTTCATCATCAAATTCCTTTCTCATGTCGTCTTGCTTCTTTTCGTCTCTAGAAAGTATCCTGATTTCCTTTATTCCTGTATGGAGAAAGCGCCTAGTAACCGCGTGTCCAAAAGAACCGGTTCCCCCAGTCACGAGAAGAATCTTGTTATCAAATACATCAGCCATTAATAAAACTCCGTCATTTAATGGTTAGATTATCGCACTTTTTGGATAGAAAAAGTAGTTTTACTTAGTAATGAAGTCTGCAACGTCTTTAAAGACCATCTCTTTTTCGGTCTCATTAAGTATTTCATGTCTCATATGGTCATATAATTTCATGGATACTTTCTTGATTCCAAGTTTCTTATATGTCTCATAAAGCCAGATAGGTCCTTTTGAATTTCTTCCGACTGGATCTTCTTTTCCAGCGATTATGAATATAGAGGTATTCTTATCGATATTCTTTAATTGCTTCTTATCCCAGATGGTAGACATTCCTTTAAGAAATCCCTTCCAGAAAGAACCCGTATTAAGTGCCCCACAGTAAGGGTCATTTTTATAATTCTCGATATTTTCTTCATCATAGGAAAGCCAGTCCAAGTCACTTTTCCTATCCTTTATCGATTTAGCATAGGCATCTAATGATAATTTTTGGATTAATGGGACTGGTTTTTCTAAATTAGATTTATTAACAACAATATTCGCGATAAATGAAGCTAGTTTCATTAAGGAACGTTGTCCCCCATTTGAACCACATAATATTATCTTTTCGGCTTTCTTAGGATAACGCTCCATGAAAGATTGGGTCATAAATGAACCCATGGAGTGGCCAAAATGAGTTGTAGGAAGGCCATTCGCTTTAGCCCTATCGACCATCAAGGCAATGCCTTCGACATTCTTAAAGAATCCATCTTTAGGCCAGATTTGTTGTCTTTCAACTGATTCGGCATTTAATCCTTGTCCAAAAGCATCAAGAACAAAGACATTTATTTTCTTTGAATTTAAGTGTTTTGCCACTTCTTCATATCTAGTAGCGTGTTCACACATACCAGTTTGGATAGTCAAGTTGTATTTAGCGTCTTTAACGATATATTCGACGCCTTTCATCTTCTCGCCGGTTGATAAAGTAAGTTCAAATTCTTCGTGCATAACTAACTCCCTTAATTGAAATTATTCTAATCAAATCAACTAACATTAAAAAGGGGATAAAGCGACTTCTATGACAAAAAAGACTCTTTTGTAAATAAAAAGGACTACTGCTTTATGCAATAGCCCTCCACTAATTATATTCCGTTAGGATTCTTCTTTTGGAAGTTATAGGCATCCCTACAGGCATCGATTACATTATATTTAGCAACCCAGCCTAATTCGTTTTTAGCCTTATCGCATTCAGCATAATTCTCTGCGACATCCCCCGCTCTTCTTCCTTCGATTACATAAGGAATCTTGACTCCGGTTGCCTTTTCAAAAGCAGAAATCATCTCTAATACGCTAGTGCCTTTTCCAGTACCAAGGTTATAGATAACTAATCCTGGATTTCCTTCTAGTTTTTTAATGGTCGCGACATGTCCCAAGGCTAAATCGACAACATGGATATAATCCCTTATTCCAGATCCATCTGGAGTTGGATAATCATCTCCATATACTCTTAAGCATTTAAGTTTGCCAATTGCAACTTGGCAAATATAAGGCATTAAGTTATTTGGAATACCATTCGGATCTTCTCCAAGAAGTCCGCTTGGATGGGCTCCGATTGGATTAAAGTAACGCAATAAGACCGCATTCATGCTCTTATCGGCAGCACAATAATCGGTGATGATTCTTTCAATCATGACCTTAGTCTCGCCATATGGATTAGTAGCACTTTTTACTGGATCAGTTTCCTTTAATGGAACTCTATCTGGAACTCCATATACAGTCGCAGATGAAGAGAAGACTAATTTCTTGACATTAAATTCTTTCATCAAGGTCAAAAGATTACATGTAGAAATAAGGTTATTTGAATAATATTCGACTGGTTTAGCAACTGATTCCCCAACTGCTTTTAATCCAGCGAAATGGATGACTGCATCAAAATGTTCGGCTTCGAATACTTTTCTAAAAGAGGCCATGTCACAGCAATCGATTTCATAGAAAGTCGGCATTACTCCAGTTAATGTCTTGATTCTATTTAGAACTTCTTTTTTAGAATTATATAGATTATCGACAATAGAGACTTCATATCCTTTTTCAATTAAGGCTATAACGGTTTCACTTCCGATAAAACCTGTCCCTCCAGTAACTAGAATTCTCATTTCTTCTTCTCCTTCTTCTCCTTTTTGGATTTATTTTCTTCCTTGCTAGGCTTGGCCTTAGCTTTTTCTTTTTCTTTTTCTTTTACTTCTTCCTTCTTGGCTTTTGCTTTAGCATGGGTATATTTAGCCTCTGCTAGTCGCTTAGCCTCTTTTTCTGTTGCAATGGCTTCATGTTTTAATTCATGGCTAGAAGGAGTTACTTCTAATGTTGCCACTTCTCCATGAAGTTCATTACGAAGCAAGGATATGATGTAATCAGAAAGCAATTTATTGGCCTGGCTAGATATAGCAAGGCGAAGCGCTAATAAACCAAGTCCATCCCTAGCATTTTCTGTCGCTTTCTTTGGGTTTGTCTTGGCTTCAGCTTTATAACGTTTGGCAATTTGTTCTACTTTTATCGCAGCTTTGTCGCTAGATTCAGAAAGAATTGAAGCTTCTAATTCGCAGAAGAAGGCATATAGCTTCCCTTTATCGGTAGATATACCTTTATCTAATTCAAGCAATAAAGACATATCCGACATAGACAAAGTATTCTTCATGAGGGAAATCGCCATCAAATAGCCAATTTGGTCACGAGAATATTTTTTCTTAACAGGTTCAGAAACCATCTTGGCCTTAACATAGTTATTAACCATGAAGGAAGTTAGTTTCTTTTCTTCATTTGGAGAAAGGGTTTCAAGGGCCCCATTGATGAATTTAAGTACCTGTTCCATATAAAGTTCTACTCCAGGTAGTTCTTTATATTTAGGTAACGAAAAAGAAGATACTTCCTTTATGTATTGCTTTAGAAGTTCAATCTCTTTTTCCATAATTATTACCTTTTATTTATTTCTTCGTTCATTATTTTAGCAACTAACGAAGCATTTATCTTCCCTTTTCCTTTTTTCATGACTTGTCCGATAAGGAATCCAATAGCCCTGCCGTTCCCGCCTTTAAAGTCTGCAATAGATTGCGGGTTTGCATCTAAAACTTCAGTAACCATTGGTAATATCTCGCCGGCATCATTAGATTGTTTCTCAATATGAAGAGCTTTGACTGCATCTTCAATAGAAGAATCATTATCAAGGCAATAGAAGAAAATATCCGCGCATTGCTTATGTGAATATCCTTCTTCTTGCATAGCTGCTAGTCTAGCTAAATCAGCTGGGGCTAATTTAAAATCAGACATGGTTAAGCCGTTTTTATTTAGATAAGAATTAGTTTCTACGATTAAGAAATTAGATATGGTCTTGGCTAATTTTTCATTACCCTTGATACATTTTTCAAAATAATAGGCCATATCTAATGAAGAAAGGATAATATCAGAATCCACTTCCGCTAAACCATAAGACATATATCTATTCTTCTTAGAATCATATAATTCAGGGCAAGTAGATATTGCATTATTAACAAATTCATCACTTAATTTGATTGGAGTGATATTTGGTTCGGGGAAATATTTATAGTCAACCGCATCGGTTTTCTTTCTCATCAAAATAGTCTTGCCGCTAGATTCATCAAACCTTCTAGTTTCTTGCTCGACCTTGCCTCCACTTAACAAAATGGAGCTTTGCCTAGATATTTCATAGGCCAATGCTAATTCGATATTCTTTAAGGAATTGAGGTTCTTTAATTCGACTTTCGTACCAAATTCGTTTGACCCATATGGTCTTAAAGATACATTTACGTCGACTCTAAGGGAGCCTTCTTCCATCTTGCCATCGCTAGTTAAGGAATAGACAACGATGTTCCTAATTGCCTCGACATATCTACTAGCCTCGACATCTGATCTCATCTCTGGATAAGAAACAATTTCCACTAATGGGGCACCTGCCCTATTGTAATCAAGAAGAGAATAGTCAACGAAATGGAGTTGCTTGCATGTATCTTCTTCCATGTGAATACGTTCAATTCCAATACGTTTAGGATTGCCATCTTTATCCTTAATCATCAAATACCCATTAGATCCAATAGGTCTTCTTTGCTGGGTGATCTGGAATCCCTTTGGAAGGTCGGCATAGAAATAATTCTTTCTATCGAAATGAAGTGTATGGTCAATATTCATATGCAAGGCATTAGCAACTCTAATCGCATTGATGACTGCTTGCTTATTTACTACTGGCATTGTCCCAGGGAAAGCCATATCAAAAGGAGTAACCTCGCTATTTGGGAAACGGGAGAAAGAATTTGGAGAAGAAGAAAACATCTTGGATTTTGTTTTCATCTGGACATGGATTTCAAGTCCGATAACTGGTTCAAAATTCATAGATTTCCCTCCTTTTTATTTAAGACGCTTAGATTAGATAAACCGCTGATTTCCTCGAATTTATTGGCAATGTTGAACAATAATGCTTCCTCAAATTTCCTTCCCATGAAATTAACTCCTAATGGAAGAGAGTTCTCTAATGTTAACGGAAGGCTAATTGAAGGTAGTCCAGCAAAATTACCAAGGGCAAGTTGATTATCGGCAATTAGATATTCGCTAGATAATTTGTTGCTGCTTCCTTCAAATAATGGGGCAACATTAGGTGCAGCTGGAGTAAGGATTGCATCATAAGAAGATAATATTTCATTAACTTTCTCAACAATCTTGGCCCTTACTTTAGTAGCACGTAAGAACAATACATCCTGGTTTTCTCTCATTAAAGCAAAACTTCCGATGACAAATCTTCTTTTAATTAGCTCTGAGAATCCTTTGGTCCTGGCGTTCATCATTACTTCCTGGTAACTATTGCCTCCATAATTTGGACCAAACTTAATGCCGTCTAGATTTGCATCATTACTAGTAGCCTCGGCACAAGAAATTACTATATAGGCTGGATAGATTGCCTTTAATAATTCAGATGGGAAAGATACATAATCAACTATAGCGCCCTCTTCTTTTAGTCTTTCGACACCTTTTTCAAAAGAAGAAAGAAGCTTCTTATCACTTACTGATTCATTTATTTCTTTAATGACTGCAATCTTTCTTCCTTTTATAGAATCATCTATATGGGTTAAGTAATTTGGTACTTCTACAGTTGATGAAGTTGAATCTTTTTCATCTCTTCCTGCTAAAGCATTTAATAAGACGGCACTATCTTTAACTGAACGGGTAAAATAACCAACATGGTCTAGACTTGGGGCAAATGGGAATAAGCCGAACCTAGAAATTCTTCCCCAAGTTGGTTTCATTCCGACTAGCCCAGAATAAGCAGCAGGCTTTCTAACCGAGTCACCAGTATCACTTCCAGTAGCAAAAGGGACGACCCCTGCACTAGTTAAAGCAGCACTACCGCAGCTAGATCCCCCAATCATCCTCGTATGGGTTTCATCATATGGGTTAAATGTCTTTCCTTTATGACCAGTCGTACCAGTTCCACCCATGGCTAATTCATCCATGGTAGATTTACCAATCATGATGGCTTTCTTTTGCTTTAATCTAGATACTACTTCGGCATCAAAAACAGGCACATATCCATTTAAGACATTGCTAGATGCCGTAGTTTCTATTCCCTTGGTAGAGAAATTATCCTTGCAGAAAAATGGAATTCCCCATAACGGGTTATCTATTTCCACTTCTTTTAAAGAGGAAGCAAATTCTATCGCACCTTTTTCATCTAATATCTCTATCGCGTTATTTTTATCTTCTTTGGCCCTTTTTATTGCCTCTAATGTTAAATCTAGAGGAGTGACTTCTTTATTAATATAGGCCTTATGTATTTCTAATATTGTTCTATCTAAAACTGACATATTAAATGACCACCTTTGGCAATTTGATTTGGTTATCCATAGTAACTTTTGCATTAGAAAGAGCAACTTCGGTTTCTAATGGAGCAGTTGGAATATCTTCTCTTAAATAAGAAGTCTCGCATTCAAATGGGAAAGTCATGGATTCATAGGAATCGATATCTTTTATCTCTCCTAGTAATTCCATTTGCTTTGTCAAAATAACAAATTCTTCATAAAGAGTATCGACTTCAGCAGGAGTTAATTTGAACATTAGTCTTTCTGAAGCGTCAACTAGAACTTCTTTTGTAATCTTTTTCATAAATAACCTCTTTGAAAGTATACTACTATTGTCCGATTTTCCCTAAATGAGAAAGCGCTTCTTCCTCATCTATAGTCAAAACACCTAGTTGTTTAGCTTTTTCTAGCTTGCTTCCGGCATCTTTTCCAACGATGACGCAATCAGTTTTCTTTGAGACACTAGAAGATACTTTAGCACCGATTCCTTCTAGAAGAGAAGTTAGTTCATTACGGGAATATCTTTCAAGTGATCCAGTAAGAACAACATTCTTATTATAGAAATAGGAATTAACATCGATTTCATCAACTCCAAGATAATTGAAGTTGACCCCATATTGCTCTAATTTATTTAGCATTTCCCTATTCTTTTCATCATGGAAATAATCGAATAAGGCTTTCGCACATACAGGTCCAATAGAATCTATATTTAGATATTCCTGTTCACTTGCTATATAGAAATTAGTAAGGTTCTTGAATTGCTTTGCTAATATTTTGGCAGTCTTAGATCCTACTTCTTTTATGCCTAATCCAAATAGCAATCTTTCTAATGAACGTGATTTAGAATCTTCGATGGCTTTAGTTAGACTTGTGATTGATTTATCTGACCAACCATCTAATTCTTTTATTTCTTCATCATGGTTATAAAGTTCATAAATCGAAGGGATGTCACTTAAGAATCCTTCCCCAAAGAATTCTTCAACAACCCTATCGCCCATCCCGTCTATATCCATCGCATCTCTAGAAGCAAAATGGATCATTCCTTCTATTTTTCTAGATTGGCAGTCTGGGTTTAGGCAATAATGCAAACCCTGTACTTTTGTTAAGGGCTTATGACAAATTGGACAATCTAGAGGCATGATGAATGGCTTCTCCGTGCCGTCCCGCTCAGATATTATTGGACGAACAACTTCAGGAATAACATCAGCGGCTTTTCTTAAAGAGACAATATCTCCAATCATTAGACCTTTTTCTTTAATGAAATCTTCATTATTTAAGGTAGCCCTCTGCACTAAAGAGCCAGCAACCCTAACAGGTTCAAGAACAGCATTAGGAGTAATTCTTCCTGTTCTACCTACTGTTAAGATAATATCTAATAACCTAGTCTTAACTTCTAACGGAGGGAATTTATAGGCCGTTGCCCATTTTGGAGTCTTCGCAGTATAGCCAATTTCATCATATTCAAGTAAGTTATCAACCTTGAATACAAGTCCATCGATATCATAAGGAAGGCTTTCTCTTTTTTGGCCATATTCATCGATATAGCTAACCATTTCATTAACTCCATAGAGGAGTCTTCTTTCATGGTTTGTCTTAAATCCCAATTCATCTAGGTAATCAAGTGCTTTTGAATGGGACGTAAATCCTAATTCCCTAGCATTAACTAGGTAATACCAGAAGGCATCGAGTTTTCTAGAAGCAGCGACGCTAGAATCAAGGTTTCTTATGCTTCCTGCTGCAGCATTTCTAGCATTAGCAAACAAAGGCAATCCTTTTGCTTCCCTATCTTTATTCAAGGCATCTAAAGAAGCTTTAGGCATGAATACTTCACCCCTTACTTCAAATGGCCTTTTTTCTTTAACAGTCAATGGGATTGATTTTATGGTAATGACATTCTGGGTAACATCTTCCCCCATTACTCCATCCCCTCTAGTAACAGCATATTGAAGCAATCCGTTTTCATATATAAGCGACATGCCTAGTCCATCAATTTTTACTTCACCCATATATGTATTAATTGCCTCATGGGTGACGTCTTTTATCTTTCTATCGAAGTCGCTAACTTCATCTTCGTTATAGACGTTACCTAAAGATAGCATAAGCCTTTTATGTGGTATTTTCTTAAATTCTTTGGCTACTTGTCCCCCAACCCTATTTGTAGGAGAAGTCGCTAATTTGATATCAGGGAATTCCTTTTCTAATAAGATAAGTTCATTCATGTACCTATCAAAGGTTGCATCATCAACACTTGGGTTATCTAATACATAATATTCATAGGTCCACTGATCTAGCTTAGAAGAAAGGTAATCCCTTCTTTTAATCGCTTCTAATTTATCCATTAGGCTTTACCTCCAAAAGAAGAAATCCTGCTGATTGAAGGATGAGATGAAAGCATTGTCCGGTGACTTCCATCATCAAAATCAATCTCAAACATTTCTTCATTAATTATCTTGCTTACTGTGCCAGGTCCGAATTTAGAATGGTTAATCCTATCCCCAACTCTCCAACACATAACCCCATTTGAAGTAGGCTTTTCTTCATATACGGGTTTCTTTTCTTCCTTCTTTTTGGTAAAGAAAGAATCAAATCCAGGATCATAATCAATATAATCTGAATCATCTAAATCAAGGTTACGTTTCTTATATCCCCCATAGGAGCTATAGAAGCTATCATCTCTTTCCTTAGGTACTTCTAGCCCTGCTTCTTTTATAAATCTAGATGGGGCCTGCCTAGAATCAGTTGTATATGTATAGGAAGTATTATAGGTCAAGATAAGTTGTTTCTTTGCCCTAGTAAAGGCAACATAGGCAAGTCGCCTTTCTTCTTCCTCGGCATCACGTTCGCCGTCGTCACTTAAAGCTTTTGGAGAAGGGAATGAACCTTCTGATAAGCCAATTACAAAGACGTTATCGAATTCAAGCCCTTTAGCAACGTGAACTGTCATCAAGGAAATATAATTGCCACCTGAAATATCATCTTGGGCAGAAACTAAAGCAATATTTTGCAAATATTCCTCAAATGTTGAATTTGGATTGTGTGATAAATATGCATTCAAATCATCAAATAAGGCATTGACGTTGCCAACCCTATCTTCATCTAATTCTTGGCTTTCAGCGGCATAGGCATAATAGCCAATGTCGGTTATGAAATCTTTTAAGACGGCACTATAGGCTTCACTTCTTTCTTGTAGTCTTTCCTTAGTCTTTTCCATCTTCGAAACTAAGGCGCCTAAAGCTGCAAGAACCCTATTTGGAATCTCTGAATCCGAAGGCACATTCTTTATATATTCATATTCACCTAATTTGGCTTCATCTGCTTCCTTTTTAATTATTTCAAGACTAGCGGCACCTATTTTCCTAGATGGGACATTAACGATTCTATCAAAGGCAATGTCATCTTTTGGATTTACTAAAACCCTGAAATAGGCGAGGACGTCCTTAACTTCTTTCCTTTGGTAGAACCTAAGTCCTCCAAAAATCCTATAAGGTAATCCCCTATGTGCCAATTCAGCTTCAAAAGGCCTAGTTAAATAGGAAGAACGATATAAAACAGCAATATTTGAATAGATGGCATCGCTAGATTTGCCTGCTATCTTTTCTATTTCATTAACAACATAATTAGCTTCTTCTTCAGCCTTTGAAAATGATTTTACAGCAACAGGAAGTCCACCACTTTGGCTAGTAAATAAATCCTTTGGAACTCTTTTCTTGTTATGGGAAATTAGTGAGTTGGCCGCGTTTAATATAGGTGAGGTAGATCTATAGTTTTCATTTAGAATGACATCTTCTAAATCAGGATAACGTCTAGGCATATCTAGGATTATCTTTTGATTAGCGCCTCTCCAAGTATAGATAGTCTGGTCAGGATCACCTACTACATATAGATTTGTATCATCGACTGAAAGAAGGTTAATCAATTCATATTGGACATTATTTGTATCCTGGAATTCATCGATTAATAGATGCTTATATCTAGTCGACCACTTTTGTCTAACTTCAGGATAATTCTTTAGGATATATAAAGTCTTTAATATGAGGTCATCGAAATCCATGCTGAGGGCATTGTCTTTCTTTCTTTCATATTCTCTATACATATCAACCATTTCTTTTTCATTAACATAGAAAGGATTGACCTTTATGTCATCAGGATATTCGCCTTTATTTTTCTTTCTAGATATATAGGAACGTAATTCTTTAACTATTGGGTCGCTTTTTTTGTAGTTTGCTTCAATTGCGACTTCTTGGATAAGTTTACCGCTATCTTCATCATCTAGAATCGAAAATGAAGGTGGAAACCCTAATAGATAGGCCTCTCTTCTTAAGAATCTAGCGCAGAAAGAATGGAATGTGCAGACAGTTAGAAAAGAAGCAGAACTACCGACAAGTTTTTCTACTCTTTCTTTCATTTCGTTCGCAGCTTTATTTGTAAAAGTAACTGCTAAAATCGAAGATGGATCAACATTAAAAACATCCATCAAATAGGCAATACGGTATGTTAATACACGTGTTTTCCCAGATCCGGCACCTGCAATGACACGGACATGGGCAGAGGAAGTTGAAACAGCCTGAAGCTGAGTTTTGTTAAGTAAGGAAGCGTAATCAATATTCATAGCCTTACTATTTTACAATTGCTTTCATTCCTTATAAATAAGGAAAAGCAATATTTAGGAAGAATTGTGATTCAAGATGGATATAAATATTTATCCCGATGAAAAAAGACCTTAGATTAGAACAATTAATCCATTTTTTCTTCCAGAATAGAAAAATGGCACTGATTTGGCCCTGATAATTTTTAGATTACTTAAAATCTCTTTAATGTAAAATATAGTAGAGAAACATGAATATCTTTAAGCAAAAGGAAACTGCAAGCGAGAATATAGCCTTCATAGGTATATGTTCTGGGTTAATCGCGGTTATATCATTAATCGCCTCATTTTTTCCTTTGTCTAACTTATTCTTACCATTAATTATTCCCTTTTTTGCATGCATGCCCCCCTTATTTTGTAAAAAAGGGTATTCATATTTATTCTTGTTTACTTCCTTCGCCTTATCTTTAATCGCTGGATTATATTCAGTCTTAGATACTATATTTTTTATATTCCCATCTATCCTAATTGGATTTGCTTTTGGGATATGTAGAAAGATAAAGATAAGTGAATCAATCCTATTATTCTTATTATCCTTATTAGAATTAGGATTATTCTACATATGCCTTTATCTAATAAAGGGGATATTTAATGTTGATATAGGAAATACCATCTTATCCATAATGAAACAAAATAAAGAAGGTGCGGATAATGCCTTGCCTTTATTTTATTTAGCATATTCTTTTGCCCAAGTTGGCTTAACTGCCTTATTTCTTAATTTTGAATTGCCTAAATTGAATCTAGACAAAAAAAGTAAGGACATCCCATATTTAGGAGAAACTTTATCCATAGTATTTGGGATAACCGCGATGATTGTAGGCCTATATGTTCCTTGGCTAGGATTACTTCTATTAGGTTTATCTTCCTATTGGGCGATTTATAGCGCAATTCAAGTCTTTTATAGCCAGAAATGGTATGTATATCTATCTCTAGGGATATTGTTTTTTATCGGAATTTTCCTTTTTGCCTATTTATATCAATTCTATTTAGAAAAATATGGGATAATCTTAATAGGAATAGTTTTTATTAGTTTCCCTATCTCTTCTTTACTAAATGAATTCTCTAAATTAAGGAAAAAAGAAAACTAATATCTTTATAATAAGGAATTATAAGAGCAAAATTAAAAGGCAATGAACGCAATCAAACAATTTGGACTTGGAATACTGTATGCGGTACTATTCCCCATAATCCTAGTTATAGCCGCTCTAGTTGGATTATTTGGAATATTCAACTTCCTTTGGCAAGGGATTGTTTTAATCGTTAATTTCTTTTCAGGCAAACCTATATTCCCTCCATTTAAAGAAGATAAGAAAGCCTATGATATCCTTCAAAAGGCTATAGATAAGCAAAATGGAATGGAAGAAGAAAAGAAAGAGGCTGCCCCCGCTTCCCAAACTGTCTATATCCAACAAAATTATTATCAGCAAACTCCAACCGGATTTATCCCAGAAGGTCAACAAGGCCCTCAAATTGGAATGAATCCTAATATGAATAATGGATTTATCCCTAACCAAGGATTCATTGCTCCTCAAATTCAACAAAACCCACCTACAAATAATGTTCAGCCAGATCAAATCCCGATGGCTAATCCAAACAATGTCATTGATAATGAACCAAAGCCAGATGTCGAATTGCTTAACTTCCCGGAAGGAGATAAAAAATGAATTTATTCATTCTCCTTTCTGAAAGTGATAAAAAAGCCTTAATCGTCTTGCTTGTTATAGCAATGGTCCTTTTCCTTATCATTGGTTTATTAGGTGTTGCAGTTAGAAAAACCATGATTTACCAAGGAAAGAAAGCCGATAACATGCTTCATGATGTTGCGATTACTCATGTTGTTGATACCCCTGCCGCTTTTAAAAAACTAGGCTTAAAGAAAAACTGCAGGAAGTTATTTAAGGAATCCCTATATCCATTTTTAATCGCTTTTATTGGTTTACTAATTTATCTAATTACAAACATTGCCACTTCTAGATGGAACGAAAATCCTTTTGCTATCTTCTCTGAATTATTCTATTCGTTCGATTGGAAAGCTGAAGAAGTCTGGACTAAAGTATTTGGATTAACCTTATTAGCCAACTTCCCTCCAGTTTCACGTCGTCCAGCATTTGTTTTAGCTAATCTTCCATTTTATATAGCAACCGCTTGTTTCTATGTCTCAATTGTCTATTATCTAATTTCCTGCCAAGCCTTTATTTCTAGGGCAGTCATGATTAATAGGAGAGCCTCCAGCGTATTTGAAAAATCCCTAGAAGGATTTAAAGCTAGCGAAGACATTAAAATAAATCCAGACAAACCACTTCCCCCAAGTGAATAATTATTTATAAATCAACTCTAAGTCCAATCGGACAAGTCAAGCCGTTCCCACTGCATTTAGAGGAACTCTTTTTTGAGCCCCCACAGGAAAGCAAAGCAAGGCTAGAGAATAAAAACATCAATACAAGTAACTTCTTTTTCATAATTAATCGAGATAATCTTTGGCCAAAAACCAGCCGATAAAGTATATGCACAAGGATAAATCTATGGAAGCAAAAGATTCTAGAAATGATTCCCAGTCCCCTTTTGCAAATAGATTATTAAAATCAAATATAATCCAGATAAAGAAAAATACGGCCGATACAATCGCGGTTAAGGCAGTTAATGATAGAAATGGTCCTTTATTTAAAGAGAATGATACCCCTCCAATTGAAGAGAAGATCATGAATAAATAAAGAATAAAAGACAAGATAATTAGAAAATATGATAAAGCATTAAATGTCGAATAATCCGCGTTTACTAGGCTTATTATTGAAATAATGATGTGAGCAAGACCGCTGATAAAAAGAAAAATTGATCCAAAGGCCAAAAGCAATCTTCCGAGTCGTATCGAAAACTTAATTTCTTTGTCAAAATAAGCCTTGTAGATCAATCCATCCTTTTTCATTTGTATAACGCTATATCAACAATTTCCCAAATAATGAAAGCCAAAATAACAACACAAATACCCAAAAGAAGGAAAAATACTCTTTTCCTAGCAACTTCTTTCTCACTTAAAGGGAGTTTTTCTTTTGTTTCTTCTACTTTTGTATTATCAATTTCTTCCATATTAATATTTTAAGTTAGATGATGTCCTTGGGTAAGGTTCGGTATCACGGATATTTGTTACCCCGGTTAGATACATTAATAATCTATCAAATCCAATTCCAAAACCAGAGTGGATGGCTCCCCCATATTTCCTTAGATTCAAATACCATTCAAGACCATCGATATTTCCGGCCTTTTCCATCTTGGATTTTAATATTTCATAACGTTCTTCTCTTTGGGAACCGCCGATGATTTCACCTTCACCTGGAACTAATAAGTCACAAGCGGCAACAGTTTTTCCATCATCATTTTCCCTCATGTAGAAGGCTTTGATTTCTTTTGGATAATTGATTAGGAACATTGGGCCCTTAACTACTTCTTCAGTTAGATAACGTTCATGTTCACTTTGTAAATCCATTCCCCATTCAATCTTGTTATATTCGAATTTATGGCCATTCTTGACTGCTTCTTGAAGCAATTTGATGCCTTCGGTATATTCCATTTTGGTAAATGGAGTTGCTAAGACATGGTTTAATTTTTCGATTAATCCAGGGGCAATCATCTTGTCAAAGAATTCCATTTCGTCTTTGCAATGTTCCAAAACATAAGAGATGCAGAATTTAATCGTATCTTCCATCAATTCCATATCATCATCAAGATCGCCGAAGAATATTTCTGGTTCAATCATCCAGAATTCGGAAGCATGACGTGGGGTATTGGATTTTTCAGCCCTGAAAGTTGGACCAAAGGTATAGACATTTCTAAATGCAGAAGCAAAAGCCTCGACATGTAATTGACCTGATACGGTTAAAGATGCTCTTCTTCCAAAGAAATCCTTGTCATCAAGCTTGCCATCATTAGATGTGCAGACTGTAAATACTTGCCCTGCCCCTTCTGCATCATTTGCAGTTATTTCAGGAGTATGGACATAGATGAATCCCCTATCTTGGAAGAATTGGTGGATTCCTAAAGCCAACTTGCTTCTTAATCTATATAAGGCAAGGAATGTATTTGTCCTTGGACGGAGATAGGCTAAATCACGAAGGTATTCAAAGCTATGTCTTTTCTTTTGAAGAGGATAATCGCTAGAGCAATCGCCTAGGATATTTATTTCTTCGGCATGTATTTCAAATGGTTGCTTCATTTCTGGAGTCATGACCAAATTACCCTTAATTTCAATACACGCCCCCGTTAAAATGTGAGAAACTACTTCAAAATTAGATAGGGTTGGAGAATAAATGACTTGGATTGGTTTGAAACAAGTTCCGTCATTTAAAGAGATAAAACCAATCGAACCAGAGTCACGGTTAGTCTTAACCCAGCCTTTTAAAGTTACTAAACCAAGTTTAGATAGGTCCTCGCCTTTACTAGCAAGGATATAGAGATCATTAATTAATGTAGATTTGCTTTGCATAAGAAATAGTATAAAACCTCCAAATTATTTTAACACCTAGAATTGATTAAAATTCCTTATAGTGATCTATTTTCCAGTTTGGGTCTACCCCTAGAGCAAGTGGGGCAAATATATTCATTTTGTATAGATGTGATGCTACTTTAGCAATCATGGCAGCATTATCGGTCGTACACCATAATGGAGGTATGACAAGTTCAACATCACTTCCATCGAATTTTTCTTTCATCTGTTCTCTTAGATATGAATTAGCAGATACCCCTCCTGCTAAAACTATTTGTTTGACATTAAATTCTTTAGCAGCCATAACAGCTTTATTGACTATCTGGGCAACTGCAACATCCTGGAAAGACTTAGCCATGTCATCAATATTAATCTCTTCCCCTTTCATCTTAAGGGTATTAACTAGATTAATAACAGCAGTCTTAAGTCCAGAATAAGAGAAATCATAAGGGTTATCGCCAACATGAGGAGAAGGTAAATCATATGTATGCTTTCCTAATTTAGCATGTTTATCAATCGGGACTCCTCCTGGATAAGGAAGGCCAAGTACCCTAGCAACCTTATCATAACATTCACCAATCGCATCATCAGTAGTCTCGCCAATTATCTTGAAGTCCATATCTTCTTTCATATAGACAAGTTCGGTATTCCCGCCACTTACAACAACGCAAAGCAAAGGGAATTTAAGCTTACCAACATATTCATTCGCATATATATGCCCTGCTAAATGATGTACTGGTATCAATGGTTTCTTATAAAGCATGGCTAATGTCTTAGCAGCTTGAAGCCCAACGTGGAGGCAACCAATTAAACCGGGTCCCCTAGTAACTGCTATAGCATCCATGTCCTCAAACTTCATCTTTGATTCATCTAAAGCTTGTTGGAGGCAAAAGCAAATATTCTCGCAGTGAAGCCTAGAGGCAATCTCAGGCATTACTCCGCCAAATTTTTCATGTACGGCAATCTGGGTGGCAACTACATTAGCCTTAAGGCAATCCCCATCTAGAATTGCAACAGCTGTTTCATCGCAGCTAGATTCTATTGCAAGTATCTTAGCCATTGATAATACTCCTTACAAAATATAGCGCATCTTCCCCATCGTCATAATACGACTTCTTAGTAGTAATCTCTTCGAATTTATGCTTTTTGTAGAACTTTTGCGCGACTTCATTAGATTTCCTTACTTCTAATGTAATGAATTCGACTGGGTCTTCTTTGGATTCGCAATCTTTAATCATTTGTCCTAGAAGCATATTGGCAACACCTTTGTTCCTATATTCTTGTTTCGTCGCGATTTGGCAAATAGAAGAAGAATTGAAGGTGACGTAGAAATCAATGAATCCCACTACTTTATTATCAACAAGAGCAACATAGAGATAACTAACTGGATTTTCATTCATCTCATATAGCATTTGCTTTAAATCATATGGATGTTTGAAACATTCATTTTCAATAACCATTACTTCATCTAAATCACTTGGAAGCATCTTCCTAACAACAATCTTAAATAATGGGGAAGCATAATCATCTTTTAGATATAGAGGCCTTACTTCCATTGGGTTTTTAGCATAATGGGCTTCATCTTTTAATAAAATTAGATTCGAAGCAACGTCTGCTTTATATCCTTCTTTTCCTAAATAAGTTGCATCCCCACACAAAACTAAAGAAGGATCATTTTCTAGCATTGATAAGACTTCAACGTTGTCTTTAATGCTGTCTTTTAATATTTCCTTGTCTTTATCATAAATAGCAACGTAGCTTCTTTTTCCTCTCGCATTAGAGACAATCAATGATTTAGCATCTCTATTCCTAAGTATTTCTAGGCTAGATCCCACATAAAGAGGGATATTAAGAGAAAATGCGATTATTTTAGCAACCGTAAGGGCAATTCTAATGCCTGTATAAGAACCGGGTCCTTTAGAAACACATACGGAGGCAATATCTTTCCTAGTTAAGTTATGCTTATCCATTAATTTATCTATTTCATAAACAAGCATTTCGCTTTGCCTTTGCCAGCAAGGATAGCTAACTACATCCTTAATAGAATCACTAAATATTCCAACAAGAAGATCCTTGTCAGAAGAATCCAATACCAAATCAATCATTGTCTAGACTCCCAATAAGAGGATAAAAATGAGAAGAAGTAGAAGAAAAAGTTATCTTTCTTTTGTTTTCTCCCAGATTATTAATAGTTATTTCAAGGAATTCATCAGGAATTAAAGAAGCGATATAATCAGGCCACTCGATAAAGCAAGCCCCATCACCTTCGATATATTCATCTAAACCAATCTCGATGTTTTGCCCTTCTAGTCTATATGCATCGATATGATATAGAGGGATAGTTCCATCAAAATAGCATTTCATGATGTTAAAAGTAGGAGAGATAACATCATCTTTGATGTTTAGCGCTTTCGCTACTCCAGAAACAAAAGTAGTCTTTCCAGCACCTAAATCACCTTTTAGAAGAATAACGTCCCCCCTAGTTAAGTTGGAGGCAATCTTGAAGGCAATTTGCTTTGTTTCTTCCTTTGAATTCGATATTAAAACTTTTTCCATAAATAAACCCTTGGAAATTATACTCTTTTTTACTTAGTAAAAGATATTAAGGTTTACCCTTTTGTTAGAGATTGGCTAAATCTTATAATTTTGGGTAGATTAAGGGTTCGAATGTATATCCTTTTTTAAGTTCGCCCATTATCTCATCTAATAAAAACGGCAGATAGAATTGAGGGATGCTTGTATAGAAATCCCCTTCTCCAAAATTATTCCTGATGACTTTATAACATTTGCTGGCCTTATAGGATGTTTTGCCTTCCATAACGTTACGGGAAGCGCTCATTTTCCCACTCGTTGATTTTTCTTCGATTAAATTTATCCCGTCTTTAGTTTCGATAATGAAATCGATTTCTAGATGTTCCATCCCAGATGCAAAATAATATAGAGGAAACCCTGCTTTATTTAGCGTTATAGCTGCTAAATTCTCATATATCGCGCCTGTCCTGCTATCTAATTTATCAGTAAGAAAAGAAGTTGTAGTTGTTAAAGGGTACATAGCCATAAGTAAGCCAATATCCGCAATAAAAGCCTTGAAATAACTAGAATCAGCATTAGCTTCTAAAGGTTCTTCTATCGCATGTAAATTGAAACACCTTAAAGCCAATCCGGCCTTTTCTAGCCATTGGAAAGGTTCTTCAAATTCTTTAGATCTTCCACCGCTTTTGATTTCTGAATACTTAAATTTTGAAACAACTTTTTCCCTAGCTAGTTGAGAAGGAATTGAATCGAATACTTTATTTAATTTAGCCTGCAAGGAATAATCCACTTCCTCTTCATCGTCTTTATTTATAAATCTTCCGAAATCACTTCTATAATCCTTTATCAAGCCCTCTAGATATTCTCTAGATTTAACGAAGTTATTGGTTTTTAGAAATTCCTTAACCGAGCCAGGCATTCCTCCGATAACAACATAACGTTCAATCATTCCTTTATAGAAATTCGCCAAGGCTGATGGTAGTTCTTTCTTCCGCTTTATATAGTCTTTTAAAGTAGAAATTGCTTTTTCATCAACCCCATTCGCCCATAGGAATTCTTCAAAATCCAAAGAAGACATATGGATTATCTTTTCATAACCCGTGGGTACTTCTATCTTTTCTTTCCTTCTATAATTTAATACACCTAAAAGACTTCCTGTCCCTATAACGGCATATCTTTTATCAAGGGCAAAACTTTTTAAAGACGTCCTAGCAAGCGGACAATCCCCTATTTCTTCAAATATTAGAATCGTTTTATTTGGAATGAATTTATCGTTAGAAAAATATGGAAAAGACTTCTCAATTAGAGAATCTACATCGAGATTTCCATTAAAAATGCTCCTAAGTTCTTTTCGGTGCCTGAAATCATAAGTAATTACATTTTCATAATTCTCATGAGCGAATTTAGTAGCAATGTAACTTTTGCCAACTTGCCTTAATCCATCGACAATTAAAGGAACTTTGTCTGGATTGGCATTCCATTCAAGTAAATCGTCATATATTTTTCTTTTTAATACGATATCTTCATCCATAATTTTGCCTCATTATTATGATAATAGATTTTCGTAAAATGTAAATAAACACATTATACGTATTCGTAAAATGTAAATAAACACATTATACGTATTCGTAAAGTGTAATGAAGCAAATCAAAAATAGTCAAAAGTACCTAATCATCGAAACTTTTTATTAAAAAGACAAGAATTAAATTTATTTTGGGTTTTTAATGAAGTTTTCAGCCTTCCTAAAAGGTTGATTCTCTTCAAGGAATTTAGAATATAGTCTTTCTATTTCTTCGTTTTGGAATGGGAATTTCCTACCCTTTATTAATTCACGTACTTCGGCGATGGATTTTTCTATAGCCTTTGATAATTCTTTTGGATATCCATATGTCTGGATGTGTCTAGCGTATTCTTTTTCATCCAAAGTCTTTTCTAGTCCATCTGGATAAAGCTTAACATCAAGGTCGTAATCAATATATTTTAGATATCCTTTATCCCAGATTGTGGGAGAAGCAACGTTGACGTAGTAGCAAATGCCTCTATTTTCTTTAAACATAGCTAAAGCATTCATCCACTTATTCTTAAAAAGGATGAATATGGCTTTTTCTTTTGTTATCCATCTTCTTCCATCTGACTCAGTAACGCAGCTAGCCTTAGAGGCTAACACCCAATATTCATTAGTTTCACAAACTAAATAAGATGGAGACCACTGACGATGAAGAAGCCCATCATGTTTATAGGCTTGCACTTTTACCCAACGGGCATATTTATCATTTGAATTAGTAATAGACATAAGTAGCTAGGTTTAAAACCTTCCTAGCTAGGATTATAAAGCCAAAACGGCAAATAAGGAAATTAGAAGTATGTATTTATTTCAAAAATTAAGAATTCATGCCCAAATTATTTATTTCCGAAGCTCTGACAATCAAAGATTTATTTATCGTATCCGTAACTTCTTTCTCTTTATTTTTCTTTAATATGTAAACTGAGTGAGAAGTTAAAACGAATACATCAAAAGCATTTACTTCTTTTAAATACGAGAAACTTGCTTCCTGATTTAAAAACCCAAAAGGAATGAGTATTAAATAGGTGTCTATGTTAGATATCGTGTTTAAATAGGAGACAGTTAGATTAGGCAAAAGGTCTGAGATTACAACTACTTTTAATCCATTTTTTGATTTAAAACAGTTTTCGTTCTTTTCATAACTAAAATCTAATTCACCAATTCTTTTATCATAATAAGATGCGAAAAATAACCCCAGATAATTCTTATAGTTATTATTGGATTCATGATCTAGGAAAACAGTCTTATCCAAATAAACTTCTAGACTAGGCAAAAAGATATTTTCTTTTACCTTAAGCAAGGATGATAACTTATAAATATTGCTATAAGAGGCCCCGTAAAGGTATTTGTCATCCCTGCTATATTTATCGATTGTATTTATGTTTATCCCAGTTAGTTTTGATATTTCCACAAGCTTCAATTGATTTTTAGATGCTAGTTTCCTTAACAATGTTGTTTCTTTTGTTTGTAAAAGAAAGTCTCTTCTAAGATTAGAAAAATCCATCTCGTGATAAATGTTATATTTCTCTGCAAAATTAGAAAGCGGCCAATAAAGAAATAGATATTCAAAGCTTTTATTAAAACGCAAGAAAAGCCTGAAATATGATTCTCCTAAAAATAGCCCACGAAATGAAATATCTACAGGTGAAACTAACTTTCCAAAGGCAGACTCCACTACTTTATCTATTTTCGATTCAATGTCATACTCGTTTTTTTCTAGATTATTAACAAATGGAGACGAGACAATTCTTTCTTCTATTGTTTCGTATGAATACCCATTATTTAAACCATAAGTAAAAATAGCAGCGAGTCTATCAATAATGTCGTTTTGGTAAAATGCCCTAATCATTATCAATCCTCATCAAGTCCCTAATTCGAGGTTCGTTACTTTTCCTTTCCAAACGTTCTAGTTCGTAATAAGAATCATCCGCAGCGTCTTTTTGGCGATGATACCTTTCAAAATAAATTGGATCAGCAGGAATGGCCTCGACAAACATCAAATTTTCAAAGGCTTTTTCGCTTAATAATACATATTGTTTGTCAAGATTGCCTAGCATATATATTTCTTCCAATTTAGAAAAAGTTAATATGTTTCGAACAAACATCAAAGGAAATCTAAAATATGCATCATCGGCTCTATATCCAATAACAACGTCATAAGAGCTTGTATCAATGTAATACTTTTTTAGATAAGTTAAGACGTCTGCGTACTCAATCTTGTCATTTTCGGGAATCTCTCGATTGCGGAGTAAAATAGCAATCCAATTAAGGACATTAAATTCATTTTTGTTCGTTAAGTCCAGGATCTTCAAACCGCGTTCATCAAAAAAGTATTTATTGGCAAATCCATTTTTGGTAGTCCTGTTAGCCCATTGTTTAGCCATTCCAAGATCCTGGGTGCAATAAAATCCCGAACCATAATCGTTATTAAAATTCGAATTTTGATAGTGAAAAACTGGTTTTTTAATAATTATTTCACTCCCGTGGTAAATTGTTTTATATCCCATGAGAATATTATACCATTATTGTCCCAAGAAACAATAAAAACACGTACTATTTTACGGTTTTTCTATATTGATTATATAAATTTAAGTAAAGTAAAAACAATCGATAAGGTTAGATTTTTATTATTAAAAGGAATTATTTTTCTTTATTAAAGATTAATCCAAGATCAAGGAACATCTTTAATTGTTCTTTGTATTTGCAGACATAGACAGGATCAAATGGCTTGTCATTTGGAAGAACCATTAAGGTATCTTCATAACCTAAAGCAAAATATGTCTTGCCAGTTCTAATAGAAATAGCAACGTCTACTAATAGGTTATCGGTATGGATTTCTTTTAATTTGGATCTAATTTCAGGAGTTAAGATTTTCTTATCTTGGCTAAGCCCATAGATAACAAATTTCTTATTGTTTTCGATTGGTTTTAATCCTTTTATGGCATCTGGAGGTATAGCCCTGTCATTGCCTTTGAAATAGATAATTAAGCCTTCATCAGATAATTCTAATTTATTTTCCATTCTTAGATATTTGCCAACAAAGACAGTTTGGAGAGCCTTTCCTGTATCTTTTTGAGCTCCGACGTCAGATAAAGAAGTTTCAACTCCTTCATATTTAAAACTGATGCTTTCTCTAGAACCTAAAGATGCAACTTCAGGATATAAAGCGCAGGCCTTGAATTCTTCTTCACTGATCTTGGTATCAAAATCACCAGTCAAATCAGTGATATTGAGTCCTTCGAATGTATAGGCATTAACATTTTCATAATAAGAAACAAAATAATCACGGATTAATTTCTTTTGGGCTCTTCTTTGGAAAACACCAAAGACAACAAAACCAACTAAAGCTGCAACGGCTAATCCAAGAGCTAGATATAACCCTAATTGGGTTAGCTTTTCTTTATTAATAAGAGTTGGAATTAAATAGGCCCCAAAGATAAGAACAATGCTTCCAAAAGTCAAAACCATCTTCCAGGTTGACCACTTCTTATATTGTTTTATCCATTCTCTTCTAGCTTTTTCTACTTCTGCTAAATGTTCATCAGGATATTCAATGTTACCTTTTTCATTACGTTTAGAAGGTTCTAATTCAACTTCTATATCCCCTTCTTCTTTTTCTTTCCTTAAATTGATCTCTTCTTCTTTTTTCTCTTCAGCAGGTTCTTCCTTGGCTTCTTCTTTTACCTCTTCTTTTTTAGCGTCGGCAAAATCTTCATCAAAAGACTCTTCATTTGTCTTAGTTTCTTCTGCTGCATCAGTAGGATTTGCTTCGGTATTTTCTTTATTTTCTACTTCAATTTTTTCTTCTTTTTTCATAAATAAAAACTCCTAAAGATTTTATTCACATAGGAGTTTAACACGAAGAAATGAATTTTCCTTTAAAAATATTAAAAGGAAGTCATAAATATATAATTTGTTTAGGATTAATTCGTGCTAGTTTCGTCTATAGAAAATTCTATAGGGTTAGGATTTTCATCTTTAGTATCCCCTGAATAATATTCAATAGTACACTCTCCAATAACAGTGTCAGTAGGATCAATGCCGTCTTTTAAATCACCAGCATTATTAAAAGGATTTTCAGTATAGATACGATTGCTGTACCTAAACCCACTTAATAAAACCTCTCCATTCGTCGCATCCTTAACAAATGAAAGTTCAACATCCGAAGCAACCCAGTCTATATATCCGTCAATTGTTCCGGTTTCTGAATAATTGCAATAATAGGAAAAGGACATCTCGGTATCAGCACGGATGCCCGTTTTTATATTGTCAAAAACAATCTCATAATCGTCTTCGGTAATGGTTTTCAATTCCAATCCAAATTGTAGGCTATTTTTTAAAAAATTATCTATATAACTACAGTGGTTAGCTTCATAAATAGCATCTTCTTGACTAATTTGTCCTTCTGCAGTCCCAATAGCAGTAGACTTATCCACAATATATTTATTCGCCTTGGAATCGAAAGTTAATTCATAAAGTTTACCATCGCGGATCGCTTTTGCTTGCTTAGTGTAGAACGGCTCTGTTTCTATGTCCCCTCCGGAATAATAAACAGTAGTCTCCTCTTCTATAGTTTCATTTTTATAATATTCAATCAAATACGTATCGCTTAAGTTGCCAGGTGAATTGGTAATCGTGCGTATTTTTTGGACTTTTTTGGTCTCAATTTCATTAAATCCATTAGCGATAGTTAGAAGCCTGTTCGCTACTTCTTTAGAAGTGGTAGGTTTTAAGCCAATCTCGCTAAAATCATCAGGAGTTGGGTTAACATTCTTTTTATCAGCATAATCAATATTAGCAACAAAGGTCATGGCCTTAGGGTCGTTATTGAAAGTAGAGGTCTTTGTTGGGTCTTCATTGAATGTATAAATCACAGAATGTTTAAAAGAGCTGATCCTCGTAAATGGATCAAATCCTACATCAAATATAGCGTTAATATAGAGAATATTAGTCGAATTAGGGATGCTTTTTTTGCCAACGACATCAACACAAAATCTAGAATCGCTATCTTCCTTGGCATTAAAACGCAACGTCTCGTCAAAATACCAATTATTAGCACCCATGCTCTCATAGGTTGATGTAAGATAGGAAAAATACTTTCCAGCACCATAAAGATTATTAATAAATAAAGGGTAATTTACTTGTTCCTCAGCGCTTTTTCTAGTTATTTGGTTTTGGTTTACCTTTTCCCCGAACTCATATTTATAAGAACCACAATCGATTGTCCCATCTTGCTTGTACCTTACATCGTAAAAATAATTATCATCGAGTCGCTTTGTTGATTTGCCACTAAATTCGCCATTATATCTTTGAATAGAAGTAAGCTCGTTTTCAAAATAAGTAACATCCATTTCGTTTGTAGCAATTGCATCTTCTTTAGCGTTAAATGTGTCAAACATCTTAAAAGAAGAGTTTTTAGCCTGATATCTTTCGCCATAATTAGTTGCATCAAAATGCTCTTTCAAACGTAAAGAAATAAACTTTTCGCCCGGAACTACGGCAACTTTTTGAACTATACGAATATCAGTGTTTTCTACGGTGGCAGTAATTGTAAATGGAGTAGTAGAATACTTGTTCTTAGTTATAATTTTCCCTTTTGCAGTATCGATTATATCTATAACATCTTTATTTATTCGAAAAACAACATCTTTCTCCAAGGCGTTATTTGGATAAACTTCGTAGTCTAAATCAAATTCACTATTTGGATATAAAGCGCAGGCATTATCCATCTCAGGTATTTTTGGCATCTTTTCAAATAACCTTACCCTTAGACTTTCTGCGTGAACTTCTTCAGAAGACGGCTCCGAAGATGGTTCTAGAGAGGACTCTAGGCTATCTGATCTAGTATCGACTGTCGCAATAGGTCCATGACTGGTGATTGAAGTATCTATCTCACTTGATGGCGTAGTTTCTACTGAAGGCGTTTCTGTTGAAGAATCTTCTGATAAAGACGGATATACAGTAAAAGTACAGCCACACGCAAGCATGGATATCAACGAAAGAAGTAATAAAACATTATGTTTTTTCATTTTGGTACTCCCTATTTGTGCTTTCGTAATACTCTTACACTTTCTTTTTTTCAACTTTTTTAAGGTTAGGAAATTAACGGCCCACTACTTTAATCTCTATATAAAAAAGCCAAGAGTCACCAACAATCTCTTAGCTAGTATTTCTATAAAGATGAACCAATGGGTCTCTAGAAAACAGTTTAACTGTAAGAGTTTTTGCGAGGTCGAGTTTTCCGCCTCAATGGATAACCATTGGTTCATCATCATTATAATAACGCCTAAAAAAAGATAAAACCAAGAAGATTGTTGTTCCCTTGGTTTTATCATAGGAAGAGCTTATGTTATTAGCCAGAGCCCTTCTAATAAATCCTTATTATTTATTAACGAACTGGATAGAGTTTATTTAATCTTTGTAATGGTCCATATATTGCAACAAGGAATACTAATGCGAATAAACCTTGCAATGGGATATATGTTGCATTGTAGATAATTCCATCCACAAAGGAATAATCATATAAAACCATTGAAGAAACGGTTGAACCTAATAAACGGATTAAAGTAGCTCCGATACCTGCTAGAACAATAGCAAGGACACCGAATAGGTCATAGAATTTTCTCTTTTCGGAGAAGACGAATTTAGAAACACATCCAAGGATACAAGTTGAACCAAATCCGATTAAATAATCAAATGGGAAAGTGGCTAATCCATATCCATCAGTTAAGCAAGTTAATAAACCGTATACGATACCGCAGGCGATAAATCCCTTGATTGGTCCTCTCCTTAAAGCAAGGATGAATAAAGGAACCATTTGGAGATTGATAGATCCTCCGGTAGGCATAGAGAATAATTTGATGAAGTTAAGAACAAATGCCATAGCAATAAGCATGCCGCATTCACATATATCAGCAATTGAATATTGTTCTTCGCTGACGGTAGATAAAAGGAAGGAAAAGGCAGATAAAGCCATAAAAGAAGGCATCCAGACACCCCATAATGCAATAGAGGTAGAAGCATCTTCGAATTTGGCAACATATAAATCTTTAACAATAAACATTAATATAGCAGACAATGCCATTAAAGAAGCAGCACCAAAAGCCCAGTTCTTATTGTTATTAAAAACAAATTTACCAATCATAGCTGCAATGATTGCTAATACAGGAAGAGCAATTCCAATCCAAGCCAAAAACCAACCGGGATAGGAAAAATCTCCAAGTACTTTTACTAAGGTATAAAAAGTCTTTGTACCGTCGCTAGTTTTAATGCGGAACATATTTCCGATAAAACCTAAATAAGAGATGAGGGCAAAAGCAATTGCTGCAAGAGGAGCAATCTCTTTTGTTTTTGAAGCAAAGTTATTTTTTGCTTCTAATTGGGTAGAACTGTCCATAAATTAAAAAACCTCCAGGACAAAATCACCCAGAGGAAAGTAAATATCTTTCTTACCTCCGCCTGCATTACCAGGATCAGGTGAACCGTCGAATTTGTACAAAATTCCTCTCAGCAAGCTTCTTGGCTGCTCCGGATAGCAATATCTTAGTCTATTTGTTTTTCCAGTCAATAGGACTTAAGCCGTGGCTAATTAAATAATCGTTTGTCTTCGAGAAGTGATGGTTATTAAAAAATAAACCTCTATTCGCGGATAATGGGGACGGGTGTCCTGACTTTAAGATTAATCTATTTGGATTATGGATATATTTAGAAAATGAAATGGCAAATGAACCCCAAAGAATGAATACGATTGGTTGAGGTAAACTATCAATATATTCATACACGTCCTTGCTAAAATTGGAATAATATGAATTTTTATGTGACAAAGGTTCCCCTTCTCTTACAGTTAGGTAACTATTAAGAAGAAGTACCCCTTGCTTAGCTAAATAAGTTAAATCCCCATTAGAAAAATCCATGCTTATACCTAAATCATTCTCTATTTCTTTATATATATTGATTAAAGATGGAGGAAGTTTAGTTCCGTTTGGAACAGAAAAAGATAAACCCATCGCTTGATTTGGTTCATGATATGGGTCTTGTCCAATCAATACGACTTTAATTGAATTAGGTGAAGTTAAATTAAACGCGTTAAATATCTTATCTCTAGGTGGATATATAACATGATTGCTATATTCTTCATCCCAAAATAGTTTTAAGGATTTGAAATAAGGCTTATTTACGACTTTATTAAAGAAAGATGACCAATCATTAAGCATAAAAGTATTATAAAGATTAGAAAGAAGATGTCATAATAAAAAGGATGAAAGTTCTTTGGCTTTTTAACCACCCGGCCCCTTATAAGGTCGACATGTTTAATTTATTAGGAAAAGAATGTGATCTTTCCGTTATTTTCGAACGAGAAAAAGAAGGAGGAAGAAATTCTATTTTCTATGGCGAAGAAAAACATTTCAAATATAAGACCTGCAAAGGATTAAAATGGGGTAGCATCGAATCTTTTTCTTTAACTCCTATAAAAGAATTAAAAAATAATAAATATGATGTCGTTGTCATTAATGGGTGGAGAACTTTAACTGAACAAAAAACAATTTCTTATCTAAAGAAACATAACATCCCATATATATTCGCGATTAACGGGGGAATAATAAAGCAAAAGGAAAGCAAGCTATTCTACCGCATCAAAAAGAAATATATTTCAGGTGCCTCGCTTTATATAACTCCAGATTCTTCTTCTGCGAATTATTTGCTTCATTATGGGGCGGATAAAGATAAAATTAGGTATTTCCATTATTCATCAATATTTAATAAAGATGTCTTATCTAAGCCTTTAGAAAAAGAAGAAAAAATAAGGTTAAGAAATGAACTTGGATACGCGAAAAAAAATGAAAAACTTTTTGTTTCAAGCGGCCAATTAATTGAAAGAAAAAACTTTATTTATCTAGTTAATATCTGGAAGAAATTACCTTCAAATTACAAGCTTATTATTTCAGGCGAAGGTTATCAAAAGGATGAGATTTTGCGCTTAATTAAAGAAAATAACCTTGCAAATGTCGAACTTTCTAGATATTTGAAAAAGAAAGAAATTTTACGTTTATTCTCTATTTCCGATGCATTTGTTTTTCTTTCGAAAGAAGATATTTATGGGCATGTAATTAATGAAGCTTTATCTCAAGGATTGCCTGTAATTTCATCTAATAAAGTGAATGCATCTTTAAACCTAATCGAAGATAATAAAAATGGTTTTGTTGTATCCTTAAATGATGAGGAAGGAATATTAAAAGCCATCCAAAGCGATAAGCTAGAATCAATGGGAATGGATGCGATTAGAACCGCGAAAGAAAATACGATTGAAAGATCAATGCTAGATACTTTATCTATTCTAAAAGAATTTAACAAATCAAAATGAAAATAATTTACCTAACTACTTCAACTACTTCTTCCCTATTCGATGATTTGATTTCTAAGGGATATAAATTAAACCCAGCGGGGCAAAATTTTCATTCTAAATTAATAACCTATTTATCTAAATATGAAAAAGTAAAAGTCTATTCTTTGCCGTCTTTATATCTAAAACTCCAAGATGAAGGTAATTATTCTTATATAACCTTCAAATCAAAGATAACAAAGAAGTTATTTGGGGTATCAAAATCAATAAAGTTAATTGAAAAATCAATAAATAAAGATGATGTCATTGTTTTTGATTCAACTTCTGTCCAATTAAGCAAGATTGCTTCTATTCTTGTTAAAATGGGATATAAGACAGTTGCTATACTAACCGATAATCCATTTAACATTACTTACCAAAGTAATTCAGTTTCAAAGCAAATAATAGGAAATACATCCACTTCTTTTGCATCTATCTCCTTAACAAAAGAACTCATTTCTTTATTCAAATTAGATTCAAAACCTAGTTTAAATATTCTTGGAATAATGGAAAATAACGCACCCATTGCATCAAATATGGGTAATTACATCTATTTTTCTGGGGCATTATTTGAAAAATATGGAGTCAAAGAATTGCTTAATGCATATTTAAAAGCCAAACCTAATTTGGATTTAATAATTGCTGGCCATGGAGATATGGAAGAAGAGATTAAATTCTATAGTCAGTCAAATAATAGGATTAAATATCTAGGCCAAATAAGCAAAGACGAAAATTATAAATACGAATCAGAAGCTTATTTAAATATCAACCCTAGACCATACCCAAGTATCTATGATCTTTATAGCGTGCCTTCTAAATTAATCGAATATCTATCTTTGTCTAAACACATTGCATCTAGATATTGTTCCCCTTTAGATAAATATTTCCCTGCTTCTATTAATCTAATTGAGGGTTCGATCTATGATTTCTTTATCTCCCATATGGACAAGGAAAATAACCTAATCAACCTAAAGGAAAATGATTATCTAGAGACTAGAAAAGATTTTTCCGGTGATAAAATAAGCAAAAAGATTATTTCTTTTTTAAAGTCATTAAATTAGATTCGATGGAATCTACAATAGAATTAAAATCGAAGTGAGAATCATAATATTTCTTGTTATTTCTTCCCATTTCATCGAGTTTTTCTTTGTCTAGAGAAAGAATGGAATTAAATGCATTAGTAATAGATTCTTCATCTTCATCAGCAAGAATGCTTCCATTAGATTCCTCTAAAATCTTTCTTCCATCTCCTTTAATAATTCCTAGAATTGGACGAGCATAATATAAAGAAGTAACTAATTTATTTGGAATAGTTTTTCCAACTGTTCCACCTTCTTTTAAAGAAACGATTAAAGCAGTCGCGTTCTTATAATAGGCATTCGCTTCATCTCTTCTTTTTGGACCTAGGTAAATTATTCTGTCTTCTAGATTATTTGATTTAATGTAATCAATGACATGTTCTTTTTCTGAACCCATCCCGATTATTACTAATTTAGCCTTATCTTCAACTTTAGAAAAAGCTTTGATGATTTTATCTACCATCTGAAGCTTTCCGATGTTCCCACAATAAAGGAAAGTAGGTTCATCATAAATAACGCTTTCTTCTTTTTCTTTTGCTAAAAATGCTGGTTGAGGAAGATATTCCAAAGGAACGTTTTTAATATGTAGATAGGAAGAAAAATAATCTTTAAAAGATGGAGAAGAAACTAAAATCTTGTCACATCTAGAATAGATATATTTCGACCATATTTTTAATAAACAATATAATGGGTTGCTTCTTTTTATGGCATTTGTAATAAGAACACTTTCTGGCCATAAATCAAGGCAATGAAGTAATAACGGGATATTCTGTTTCTTTCTTATTTTTAAAGCAGGAGAAACCATGATAACAGGAGAAAGCGACATAGAATAAATCACATCAAAATTGCCTATCTTCAAGGCTTTCTTTTTCGCATTTTTCCAAAACGAAAGATAATTTTCTATAATCGAAAACTTGCTGTCTTTCCTTATCTTGCTATCAACTCTATATATTTCAACCCCATTAAGGACTTCGTAATCTTTATGGATATATTCAGATGGTATTTGATCATATCCATAAGTAGGCTTGGAAGTTAAAACAACGACATGGTGGCCTCTTTTAACTAATTCTTCTGCAATCGAAGTAATCGTAAAAGGTTCTGGATGATAATGTTGGCAAACAATCGCGATATTCACGGTAATATTATTAATCAACTTTAGATTTTCTTAAATAGAGAAGATTAATTTATTGTCTTTTTAATGTAATGGGTCCCTTATTTTTGTTTCCTAGGCTATCTTTTAAGCAAAAATAAATACATATATCGTCAAATAGTTTTTATTATAGTTTTGAACTATAATATCGCTTAATGGAAAACGTAACGTCCAAAGAAAATAAGTTATCAAAAAGCGTTAGGTCTAACGTTGTTATCAATTTGATAAGGACTTTGACTATAACAATTTTATCTTTCATTACTTTTCCTTATGTCACCAGGGCTTTAGGAGATGAAGTATTTGGTTTATATTCCTGGGCTAATTCTTTTGTCTATTATTTCTTGATACTAGCTAAGATTTCTATCCCTAATGTAGCAATTAGAGAAGTAACAAAAGTAAAGAATGATAAAGAAAAGATGGCCACTACTGTCGAAACTTTTTTTATATTACAAGGAATAACAACCGTCCTTTCTTTCTTGTTAATGAGTATATTAGTCTTCTCTATTCCAGATCTATATTCATCAAATGAAATAATATTCCTTCTATCAATTAATTTCTTAGCAGGTGTATTTTCCTTTGAATGGGTATATATCGCCTTAGAAAAGCATTTCTACATAACAGTTAGATCAATAATGTTATTAGCATTCTCCGCTGCTTTAACATTTCTTGTTATTCGCCCATCTTCATATTCACAAAATTATCTATATATCTATGCTCTTGTAGCCATTTCCTCTACTATCCTAACATCACTAATTAACTGCATATTATTACCTAGATATGTCAAATTTAGTTTCAAAGGGAAACATGACTATAAAAGCTTAATAGGCCCATTAGTTACATTGTTCTTCCTTTCTTTTGCTCTTACTTTATATAACCAAACAGATGAATTCCTTTTAGGATTTATTGATCCTAGCAAGGCTAGCGTTGGTTCTTATTCAGTCGGGGTAAAAGGAATCGATATAGTCATTACTTTAATTACTTCCTTATATGCTGTCTTCATGCCTAGAGCTTCTTATTATTACGAAAAAGAAAATAAATACTTCTATAAGAACTTATTAAGGTATTCATTCAATATAACTTTCTTTATTGCAATACCCGCCATTGCGACAATGACAACATTATCCACTCCAATAACATCATTAATTTCTGGTTCTGATTTATCTAGTTCTTATAAAGGAGCTAATTACATCCTTATAACCTTATCCACGATGATGTTAACTTATTCTCTTGGGGATAATATCTATACAGAAATATTATTACCTGCTAAAAAGGAAAGATATTACCTATACGGAATGTTATTTGGAGTGACATTAAATGTAGCCTTATCGTTATTTCTTGCATATATTCCATTTAAAGATAACCCAGGAGTTGGAGTTGCTATTGCTACAATGGCAACAGATGTAATCCTATTAATTTATTTAGTAATAATATCAAGAGAATATTCATTACAGGCTATTATTAATTTCAATAATCTAAAGATATTGATATTTGGAATAATTATTGCTGTTACAACTA
>DAVZIW010000004.1:0-36133 GCA_052273085.1 Candidatus Alloenteromonas sp. | reverse complement strand
GATCTTTGTTTATTGTTTTTGAAATTGGTTATGATTTAAAAGAATACATAGAAGATTTATGCAAAAAATATTTAGGGAACTATTCATATAAAATAAAATTTATTAAAGATCTTAATGACCTTGATAGATTTGCCTTTATTTTCTTGGAGTAAGTTATGGAAACTAGAATTATTGGTTGGGATGAAGTGAATCTTGCAGTTGACGCTTTAAAAAAAGGAGAAGCGGTGTGCTTTCCTACTGAAACAGTTTACGGGATTGGAATATTATCTTCTAAGAAGGAATATTTTGAGAAACTAGTCGCATTGAAAGAAAGACCGGCTGATAAGCCTTTTACTTTAATGTGTTCTTCTATTTGCCAGGTTGTAATGCATTGCAAAGTAAATTCTAGAATTATCAACGTCATGAAAAAATTCATGCCTGGCGAAATTACTTTGATATTAGATGCTAGAGAAGGCGAAAAGGATTATCTAAGCCTATCTACTAATAAAATAGGTGTAAGGGTACCTAATTCTAATCAAGTATTAGATATGATTGAAAAAGTAGGGGAACCATTATTAGTTCCTTCTGCTAATAAAAGTGGGTTCAAACCGTCTTTGACTTCAAAAGAGGCTTATTCTTATTTTAATAATCAAATCCCATTCGTTATTGATGGAGAATGTGTTTCGAATACTCCTTCTACAATTGTTGATTTATCAAATAATCAAATCAAATTAATTAGGGAAGGGAAAATTCCTTTTGAAGATATTAAAATGGCCTTTGAAGATGAACCATTTGCCATTTCAATTGGGGCAGACCACGGGGCTTTTGATTTAAAAAATGATATAGTTGCTCATTTAAAAGAAATGGGATTTGTCATTATTGATGAAGGAACATATTCCAAAGAATCTTGCGATTATCCTATATTTGCTAAAAAAGTTGCTAATGACATAGTTTCTAATAAAGCTAGTCTAGGTATAGTTTGCTGTACTTCTGGTATTGGAATTTCTATTGCTTGTAATAAAGTAAAAGGAATTAGATGTGGCGTTGGTTATGGTGATGTATTAACCGGCAAATGCAGGGAACATAATAACTGCAATGTCATTTCCTTTGGCGCTGCTTATATGAAAAAAGAAGATGTCTTAAGAAGAGTTGATATTTTCCTTTCCGAAAAGTTCTCTCCTTTAGAAAAGCACCATAGACGTGTAGAAGAAATAGAAAATATTTGAGCCTAAATACATTTATATTGGTACTTATATAGTGTGGATAATATTTTTATTTGCCCTATATGTGGTAACAAGGATCAAAAATATATTGGTTATAAAAACAATAAACCCTACTGCAGGAAATGCATTGAATTCCGTGGGGAAAGCGTCCCTAATAAACCTAAAGAAGTAAAAGCCTGCGCTTTAAGGCTAGATTATTGTCTTTCAAAGCAACAAAAGAAGTTATCAAAAGCGATAGTAGATGCTTTTTTATCTAGGCGTGATGTTTTGGTTTATGCAGTGACTGGGTCTGGTAAAACTGAGATTTCATATGGGATTATTCAATATGCTATGTCGCATGGTCTTAATGTAGCTTTTGCAGTTCCTAGAAAAGATGTAGTTATTGAATTGACTGCTAGATTAAAGTCTGCCTTTCCTGGTAACTCAATTGTTCCAATTTACGGGGGACATACATCAATATTAGAAGGCGACTGCCTAGTTTTAACCACGCATCAATTATATAGATATGAACATTATTTTGATTTAATCGTAATGGACGAAGTCGATGCTTTTCCTTTTAAGGGAAACGATGTTTTAGAAGCAATGTTTTTTAGGAGCCTAAGGGGTAATTTTGTTTTGATGTCTGCTACTCCTAGCAAGACTTTAGTAAACGGGATAAAAAGAAGAAACGGCTTAATTTTAACCCTGCATACTAGATTCCATAAAAATCCAATTCCTGTACCGAAAATTAATATATGTCCTAGCTCTTTTTATTGTTTTTACATTGCCCGTAAACTAAAACAATATTCAAAACAAGGAAAACCATGCTTTGTTTTTGTTCCTACTGTAAATATGTCTGAAGAAGTTTATTCTTATGTCTCACCCTTCTGCCCTAATGGAAATTATGTATCTAGCAAAAGAGAGGAAAGAAACAAAATAATCCATGATTTCAAGATAGGGAAATACAAATATTTAATTACTACAGCCGTTCTTGAAAGAGGAGTGACTGTCAAAGGAATTCAAGTAATCGTTGTAGATGCATCTTCTTCTATTTATGATGCAGCATCTTTAATACAGATTTCTGGCAGGGTTGGAAGAAAAAAAGACGCTCCAGATGGGGAAGTAATTTTCCTTGCCAACAAGAAGAACAAAGAAATGGAGAAAGCTATATATGAAATTAAGCGATGCAACTCCTTTTTGTAAGGTTTGTTTTAAAGAAATCGAATACACGCCCTCAATATTTTTCTCTCCTAGCCCTTGTTTATGCAAAAAGTGTTTTGAGGAATTTGACTGTAAATGGATGAAATGGAAGGAGGGGAAAGTCAAATGCCTAGCTTTATATGATTACAATGAAAAAATAAGGAATACCCTTTATCGATTTAAAGGCTGTGGTGATATCGAACTTAAAGATGTTTTCTTTGCTTATCCGATAAATGTTTTGAAGTTAATTTATCACGGATATATTGTTGTTCCTGCCCCAAGTTCGGCGTCCCACAATGAAGAAAGAGGTTATAACCAAGTAATTGAGATGTGCAAGATACTTAAACTTCCAATTTTGGATATTTTGCTAAAAACGAAAGAATCAAAGCAATCAGACCTTTCTTTTTATGAAAGACAAAAGGTAAGCAAAATCATTGCTTTAAAGGAAAAAGTTGACTTATCAACGAAGAAAATCCTGTTTGTAGACGACGTATTTACAACAGGTTCAACAACTAGAGCATGCCTTAAATTGTTGGAAAAATTACACCCCAAAAAGCTCTCTTGTTTGATAATGGCGAAAACAAAATATAAATTTTGATAACGCTTTAATTGTTTACCATTTAACTAAATGGTATTATCTTAACGCTGTAACTAAGGAGATTAACGTGGCTAATTTTATTGAAGCAATATTCCATTTGGAGAAACGCGAACTCAACCGTTATGCTCGCGAAGCAGATCGTGTCATGTCTTATGAGAAAGAATTTAGGGCATTAAGCGATGATGAATTAAGAGCAAAAACTGCTGAATTCCAAGAAAAACTAAAAAACGGCGCATCACTTAACGATATAAAGTACGAAGCTTTCGCCGTAGCTAGAGAGGGTGCATGGAGAACTATCCATCAATTCCCATTTAAAGTACAAATCATCGGCGCACTTGTCTTAAACGATGGCAATGTCGCTGAAATGAGAACTGGTGAAGGTAAGACTCTTACTGCTACTATGGCGGTCTATTTAAATGCCTTGACTGGCGATGGTGTACATGTCGTTACCGTTAATGAATACCTTGCCGCTCGTGACGCCGACTGGATGGGTAACATCTATCGTTTCTTAGGTTTAACTGTCGGAGTTAACCTTGCCTCAAAGACTTCTAGCGAGAAAAAAGAAGCCTATCTATGCGATATTACCTATACAACTAACTCTGAATTAGGGTTCGATTATCTTCGTGATAACATGACCCAATCGGTTTCTGGCCGTGTATTACGTGGATTAAAATATGCCGTTGTTGACGAAGCTGACTCTATTTTGATCGATGAATCTAGAACCCCACTTATTATCTCCGGTGGTCAAAGAGCTGCTGCTAGCCAATACATGGTCGCAGATAGATTTGTTAAGATGCTTCGCCTTGAAGTTGATTTCACTACAGATATCAAAACCAAGACTTGTAACCTTACCGATTCTGGTAATGACAAAGCTGAAAAGATGTTTGGAATCCGTAATCTCTATGATCCAGAAAACCAAGATTTGGTACATAGAATCCACCAAGCTTTAAAAGCTAACTACGTCATGCATCGTGATGTTGAATACATGGTTGATAAGGAAAGACAAGTCCAATTAATCGACCAATTCACCGGACGTATAATGAAGGGTAGAGAATATAATGATGGCTTACAACAAGCTATCCAAGCCAAAGAAGGTGTTGAAATCAAGCAAGAAACAACAGTCTTGGCTACTATTACCTACCAGAATTTCTTCAGATTATACAAGAAAGTATCTGGTATGACTGGTACTGCTAAAACCGAAGAAGAGGAATTCGAAAAGATCTATAACATGAAGGTCATTACAATTCCTACAAATAGACCAATCCAAAGAATTGATGACATGGATTATATCTATGGAACCCATAAGGCCAAACTTAAGGGATTAGTAGAAGAAGTAAAGGCTAGACACGAAAAGGGACAACCCGTCCTTATCGGTACAGTTTCTGTTGAATCTAACGAAGAAATATCCGCTTTATTAACGCAAGCTGGTATTCCACACGAAGTATTAAATGCTAAAAACCAAGCTAGAGAAGCTGAAATCATTTCTCATGCTGGTGAAAAAGGCGCTGTTACACTTGCTACTAACATGGCTGGTCGTGGTACTGATATTAAGCTTGGAAATGAAGTAAAACAACTAGGGGGTCTATGCGTTTTAGGTACTGAAAGACATGAATCTAGACGTATCGATAACCAGTTAAGAGGTCGTTCTGGACGTCAAGGTGACCCAGGCTATTCAAGGTTCTATGTTTCTTTTGAAGATGAACTTATGAGAAGGTTCGTTGATGATAAAAGAAGAGAATTCTTTATCAAACAGCTTGGTGAAGATCATCTTGAAAACAAGATTATCCAAAATGTTGTAACTAATGCTCAAAAGCAAATCGAAGGAAGAAACTTCGATACACGTAAGAACTTACTCGATTATGATGATGTCTTAGCTAAACAAAGACAAATTATCTATGATCGTAGAGACTCCATTATGCTTGCTGGAGACATTAATGAATTAGTCCATACTTTCTTTAAAGATACAGGGGCTTTCCTTGCTAAAAAGGCAGTTGCTGCTTCTAAAGATGAAGGCTTAATCGATGGAGAAACATTAAAGAAATTAGTCGAACCTTCATTTGTTAAAGAAGGAACTTTCCCTGCTAAAGCTTATGATGAAGCGACGGTTGAAGAAGGTGGAGAAGACCTTGGTGAATTCTTATATTCTAATTATTTAGAAAAGAGAAAGACCTGGCCAGAAGAACAAGCTGATAGGGTAGAAAGACAAATCTCTTTATCTGTTATTGATAGGAACTGGACTAAACATATCGATACCATGGCTCATTTAAGAGAAGGTATCGGACTTCGTTCCTATGCCCAGACTAACCCGCTTCAAGATTACGTTAATGAAGGTTATTCCTTGTTCCGTGAAATGAATCAAAACATTGCAGTTGATTGCGTATTTAATTTCATGAACGTCCAACTTCAAATCCAAAAGGAACCTGAAGAAGTTAAAGAAGAAAATGTAATCGAAGTAAAGGCCGAGCCAAAAGAAGATAAGAAAGAGGAATAAAATGAAAGAGCTAGTGGAATTAAAACAACAAGCCCAAAAGTTAGGCGAACTTGTTACACAGCTCGGTGATTCTCTTTGACTTACCTAAAATAAATTCCGAGATTGCCGAACTGGAAGCAAAGCAAAACCAAGACGGTTTTTGGGATGACCAAAACAATGCAAAGACTATTTGCAGACGTCTTTCTTCGCTTCAAAACAAAATCGAAAATTACGAAAAATCAAAATCTGCCTATAAAGATATAGTAGAGATGCTTGCTGAAACAAAAGAATCCGATGTTGATATGTTGGATTTAATTGGAGAAGCGGAGGATGAACTTGCTTCTTCTTGTGAGAACATCCGTCATCAACTTCTATTCTCTGGAAAGTATGATTCTTTAAATTGCACGATTGAAATTCATCCTGGTGCTGGTGGAACCGAAGCTCAAGACTGGGCCAATATGCTTTTAAGAATGTATGGTAGATGGGCTGAAAGAAATAATTTTAAAGTCCAACCTATAGATATAGAAGCAGGGGAAGAAGCCGGTATCAAAAGCGCTACTTTAAAAATCGTTGGTGATGATGCTTATGGAATGCTTAAAGGTGAAAAAGGAGTACACCGTCTAGTTAGAATCTCTCCTTTTGATGCCAATGCTAGAAGGCATACATCTTTCGCTTCTGTTAACGTTGTTCCTGAATTTGGCGAAGTTAGTGACATTGTAATTGATCCAAAAGACTTAAGAGTTGATACGTTTAGATCTGGTGGAGCTGGTGGACAAAACGTTAATAAGGTTTCTTCCGCAGTTAGAATTACCCACTTGCCAACTGGAATTGTTGTCCAATGTGAAATCGAACGCAGCCAATTATTAAACAAGGCAACATGTATGAGCATGCTTACTGATAAACTCATGCAGAAGAAATTAGAAGAAATAGATGCTCAATTAAAATCCATTGTTGGAGAGCAAAAGAATATTGAATGGGGCTCACAGATTAGAAGCTATGTTTTCCAACCTTATACATTGGTAAAAGATAATAGAACTGGTGAAGAAACCGGCAATGTCTTGGATGTAATGGATGGAAATATCAATGCATTCTTATATGCATATCTAGAAATGGAATCAAGAAAAGATGAACCTAAATCCAATTAAAAACCTAACAAAAAAACAAATTATTGCGGGAATAATTAATGTTTCATTAGTTGTTCTTGGTTCTTTTGTATTGGCTTTTGGCAATGCTGCATTTCTTATTCCTTTTGATTTGATTACAGGCGGATTGTCTTCCATTGGAATTATCATTCAATACTTTTTGGATGCTAGTGGGGTCGATTTTCAAATAGTCGATATTGTTATTTGGACTATAACAATCTTGCTCTTCTTCGTTGGTCTTATTTTCATGGGAAAGAAGTTTTCAGCCCATACTTTATTAGCCTCGATTCTATATCCTGCTTTTGTTTCATTGCTTTATAGAACAAATCTATTAAGCCCTATATCAAACGCCTTGCTTAATATGGATGAGAAGATGCTTGGATATCTTCTTGCTGGTATTTTCGGAGGCATATTTGTCGGAGCAGGGGTTGCTATAACTTTCAAAGGCCATGGATCTACTGGTGGGTTTGATATATTGTGTGCGATTATTGCCAAATATACCCGTATAAAAGAATCTGTTTCTTCTTTGACAATTGATTCCGCAATTGTTGTAGTAGGTATCATTTGCCTTTGGAACAAAGAAAACATTATTCCTTTAGGATTGATTGGAATATTATCTGCCCTTATTGCTGGCGCGATGATTCAAATTATCTATGTTGCATCTTCTACTTATGTAACTTGCGACATTATTTCATCTAAATATGAAGATATAGTTAATTTTGTCCAAATCGATATGGATAGAGGGTGCACGATTATCGATACTATCGGCGGATATACTGGTGAGAATAGAAAATTAGTCAGGGTAGTATTAAGCAAAAAAGAAGCTGACTTATTAAAGAATTATGTCTCGAAAGTCGATGAACATGCTTTCTTGATTTTTACTGATGCAAGTAATGTTCATGGCGAAGGTTTCTTGCCTTTAACAATTAAAAGGAAAAAGAAGTAATATGGAATACGTCAGGAAGCCTTTTAAATTAGTATCTAAATTTAAGCCTACTGGCGACCAACCTGAAGCTATAGCGAAAATATTAGAAGGAATTAAAGAAGGAAAACAAATCCAGGTAATAAAAGGGGCGACCGGTACAGGTAAGACTTTTACGGACGCCAATATTGTAGCCGCCTTAAATAGGCCTACCCTGGTTTTAGTCCACAATAAAACCTTAGCGTCCCAATTATATGGGGAGTTTAAGGAATTATTTCCTGAAAATAGAGTTGAGTATTTCATATCTAACTTTGATTTTTACCAACCTGAAGCTTATATCCCTAAATCTGATACATATATAGATAAAAACGCAGTCATGAACGAAGAAATCGACATGATGAGAACTAGCGCGATGAATTCAGTTCTTTCTAGAAGTGATACGATTGTCATTTCTTCCGTTGCTTCTATTTATGGCCTTTCAGATCCTAATGAATATAAAGGATTGATATTTGAAATAAGGGCAAACGAAACTCTAGATAGGGCTGAATTATTTAGGCATTTAATTGATGCCCAATATACTAGAAATAATCTTGAATTGAAACCAGGTACTTTTAGAGTGCACGGTGATGTTATTGATATCGCTCCTGCAACACATGACTATTTTATTAGGATTGATTGTTTTGGAGACGAAGTTGAATCTATTCATCAAATAAATACGGTCACGGGAAATATAGAAAGAAGCTATGCGACTTATCCTATTTTTCCTGCCTATGACCACGCTTCAACTAGGAAGCGTATCGAAGCGGCCTGTAATACGATTTCTATTGAATTAGATGAGAGGCTTAAGTATTTCCGTGATAATGGAAAATTACTAGAAGCCGAAAGACTAGAAAATAGAACTAGGCAAGATATGGATTCCATGAAGGAATTTGGACGTTGTCCTGGTATTGAAAATTATTCTAGGCATATCGATGGAAGACGTCCTGGAGAAAGGCCATATACCTTAATGGATTATATGCCGAAAGACTTCTTGCTTTTAATTGATGAAAGCCACGTAAGTATTCCTCAGGTTAGAGGTATGTATAACGGGGATAGGTCTAGAAAAGAAACATTAGTTGAATATGGCTTTAGATTGCCTTCTGCTTTAGATAATAGACCTCTTAATTTTAAAGAATTCGAAGGATTAATGCCTTCTGCAGTAGTTTGCACTTCCGCGACTCCAGGTGACTATGAACTAGAAAAATGTCATTATGAAGTGGTGGAACAAATCATTAGACCTACCGGTTTATTAGACCCGTGTATCAATATTAGACCTACGCAGGGTCAAGTTGATGACATGATTTTCGAGATTAAAAAACGTATCGAAAAGAATGAAAGGGTCATGATTGTCACTCTTACAATCAAGATGGCAGAAGACCTTACTTTATATCTAAAGGAAAAAGGAATAAAAGTTACATATCTCCATAACGAAACAAAGACATTAGAAAGAAGCGAGATTATATATCAACTAAGGAAAGGCAAGTTTGATGTTCTTGTAGGTATCAATTTGCTTAGAGAAGGCCTTGATATTCCAGAAGTATCCTTGATATGCATCTTGGATGCTGATAAAGAAGGATTCCTAAGAAGTACACGCTCCTTGATTCAAATCATTGGTAGGGCTGCTAGAAATGTAAATGGAACTGTCAATATGTATGCTGATTCTATTTCCGATTCTATGAAAGAGGCAATAGAGGAAACTAATAGAAGAAGGGCTATCCAAAAGAAATATAATGAAGAAAACGGTATTGTCCCAACTTCGATTGTAAAAGAGATTAGACCTCCATTATCCAATAGTGAAGACGAGACTAAGAAGATAATCGAACTTAGCCAAAAGAGCTCGCGTAAGGAACTCGAGACTAGGATAAAGGATATCCAAAAGCAAATGAATGACGCCGCTAAGGCTTATGATTTTGAAAGGGCGGCAGAACTTAGAGATATATTATTTGAGGCAAAAGTATTATTAGATAAGTAGGTACATTTATGGTTTATATATTTGATTTTGATGGAACTTTAGCTGATACAAAATTATCATTACGCCCAGTTTATAAAGCTGGATTCTCTGCGATAGGGATTAATGATATCAGTAATGAAGATTGTGATGAATTCATGCATTATTCTTTACTTCAGACTTTGCAAATGAAAAACATCAAGGAAGAAGATTGGCCCACTTTTGTTAAGGCTGTTCGAATTGCTATAGATTCTCCTGAATCTTTATCTTTAATCAAGATTTTCCCTGAAACAAAAGAAGTCTTGGATAAAGTAAAAAATAAAGGAAATAGGATAGGCATTGTATCTGGAAATACATCTGATCATATTAGGAAAGTTCTCCTATTTTTCCATTTGGAATCATATTTTGAAGTAATTATTGGGAATGATATGTATAAAAATGGAAAGCCTAACGCAGAGCCGTTATTACTAGGTTGTTCTTTGATGAAAGTAGAGCCAAATAAAGATGTTTGCTATGTTGGTGATTCACTTCAAGATGAAGAATGCGCGAGAAACGCAGGTGTAAGTTGTTTCATTGTCGATAGGAATCATGCCTATCTAGACAAGAATTTTAGGAAGGGTTATAGCCTTCTAGATTTATTCAAATGAATAAAGTAGTTATTTTGAGTTGTTGTAAAGTTTGGATTTTTAGTCTATCCTTTACTAGCACTAATTAGTGGAGGGTTTTACTATGAAGTGGTATGACATCATATTTATCATTGTTTCGTTAATCATAATTATTCTTTCTCTATTGCAAGGTGGTAAATCAGAAGGTGCTTCTGGTGCTATCACTGGTGGAGGACTTAATGTATTTGCTAAAACCAAAGAACGTGGTTCTGAAAAGGTAGTTACTTGGCTAACTTTTGCCTTTGCCGTTCTCTTCTTGTTCTTGGCTTTGATTGTTTCTGTTGTTAGTGGCGGTTCTTCTACTGCTGCCTAATTAAGCTAGAATAAATAACTTAACGCCATCTGAGTTTATTCTCATTTGGCGTTTTTTCTTCTATATAGAAACCTTTCTACGTGATAAACTTTTCTCTATGGAAATAAAAGAATTCGTAAATATGAGGAAGCAAGCTTTGAAAAGTGAGATTGCTTCCATGGACAAAAAGCCTACTTTGATGATAATCCAGGCTAATGATGACCCCGCTTCTAATGCCTATGTCAAGGGTAAATTGAAAGATGGAGATGAAATAGGGGCTAATGTTATTTTAAATAAAGTTGACCCACTAATTAGCCAAGAAGAGCTATTAAAGATTATTGATAAATGTAATAACGATTCTTCTATTGATGGGTTAATTGTTCAATTACCATTAGGGAAACATATTAATGAAGATATTATTAAATTAGCAGTTTCTCCTAAAAAAGATATAGATGGGTTCCATCCTTTATCTTCTTTTATTCCATGTACTCCAAAAGGGATAGTTTCTTATTTAGAGAATGAAGGCTTTACTTTCTCTGGAAAGAATGCTGTAGTGCTTGGTAGATCAAACATAGTTGGAAAGCCGATGGCCAAATTATTATTAAGCAGAAGTTGCAATGTAACTGTGCTGCATTCAAAGACTTCTATCGAAGATAAGAAATTCTATATCAAGCATGCTGATTTAATAGTAGTGGCAATTGGAAAAGAAGGATTCCTTAATAATGATTTTGAATACAATAAAGATTGCTATATCGTTGATGTTGGAATAAATAGAGGGGCAGATGGCAAGTTGCATGGAGATGCAATTCCAAACTTACCTGTAAGATTACAAACACCTGTTCCTGGTGGAGTCGGATTACTGACTAGATTAGCTTTATTAGAAAATTTAATGGAGGCATGTAGATGAATTTCGAAGTAAGCAATACTTATGTTTATGGCTTAGAAAGAGCTGTAAAGGCTAGTGGAAACCCTATGAGGGTAAAAATTGATACTAGCGAGCCTAATGAAAAAGATTTCCTTAGAGCTTCTAGACTTGGTTCTACTACTTCTGGTGAAGGGCATGATAATTTCTTAAAAGGAATTACAGTCCAATTAGATGTTGCCGCTCCTTTATATTGGTGGAAAGAAGCCCAACGTTATCATTGGTTTGATTTTATTTCCAGCCAATCAACAATGCATTGCCTATTAAAGTTTGATGTTTCTAGCCAATGTGTTGATGATACTGATTCTAAAATTCTAGAAAGAATGAAAGAATTAGTAGATGAATATAATCAAATTCCAGACGATGATGAACATAAAGACGAAAAGAAAGCCAAGTGGCGTGTCTTGGTTGCTTCATTGCCTTGCGGATTCTGTTTATGTGCAACTATGACTACTAATTATCAACAACTTAAAACAATGTATCGTCAAAGATGCAACCACAAGCTAAAAGAGTGGCACGTATTCTGCGACTGGATATTAAGCCTACCCCTTTTTAAAGAATTAACTGGTCTAGGAAAGTAATAAATCAATACACGCCCCTAACGGATTTGCTGTTAGGGGTTTTAATTTTCCGTTTCGTTTAACTAGCATCCTGATAAAACAAACGTAGTTTGCCTTCTATTTGATTGAACGCCAAAAAACAGCTCTCTATATTTTATTAACGCCAGTAGGTTCTTCGCCATAATAATTTGGTTTTGAAGAAGCTACTATATCCCATTTGGTTTTAAATATTTCCAGGAATTTAGTTTCTGCTTCTCCTATTTTCATGGCTATGTGACCTAAATTTTCTGATTCTGGAGAGTATGCACAAATAACTGGTTTTGTGGCATCGCATTCGCCTTCTACCAATTGAAAAGATGAAGATAGCACCGAATTAAACCCTGAACGGAAATCCGTTAAAGAAGCGCCTATATCATCTTGATATTTTTGCGATTTCTTTAATGCTTCTAATAACTTCTCATAAGAAGTGTAAGTAGAAGGATTTCCTTTTCCTGACATTTTGTATGTATAAATCAAATCCATTGACGCTATTTGTGCGCAGTCTTTTTCAAGCGATTCGAAAGAGACAGGATTCAATTTTCCGAACGATTTTTGATGTGGCTTATTGACTAATGATGAAATCTGTGAAACACATGATATAGTTGTGAAACCACTTTTTGAAATTAGTGTTTTTAAAGGTGCTAACGATGATGCGTTAGAAGCATAGAGCGGCGACTCGCCATATTCTTTTATCAAATATCCATCTAAATCGAAACTGATTTTATCTTGACTGATACTTGCTTCAAATCCAACTATGTTGTTTCCTGAATACAAAGGGGAGCACCCATCTTTGCCCATGTCTTCTTTAAATTGCTTTTCCAAACAGTCATTTAGTTTCTCAACCGCCAGCGTAACTGGCATTTCTACTTTTCCGTCACCCATGCCGACTAGAGACCCTGAAATTAAAATTAATTGTTCTAACATAAAACCTCACTTATCTTTTAATTAAGTGTTTTTAGTTGAACAATTTCCGTAAACACGTTTTGAATAATTTTTAAAAGTTTTTTACGGATTTTTATTTCTTGCCGACACTTAATTAATGGAAGTTATTTAAAATGACCGAATTTAGCGCCCTAGGAAGAACAATTTGTTATGACGAAAGATCTACTGTTTTTTCTTTATTTAAACACGAAGAGTTGGAATCGTTTAATTGTCTTTTTCGTAAAAGTATTAAATTCTCCGATTTAGCAGAAATCGCAGGAGTTAATAATTCACACCTTTTTAGTTTTTTAAATGATTTTTATACTGAAAAGGTGTGAAGCTTTGAAAATCTAACTACGCTGATATTTATGTCTAAAATCTAAATACACTTCCAAAAAAGGAGAAAATAAAATGAATACTGAAATTACAACATTCGAAATTACTAAAGCCGAGAGAAGGAAACTTTTATACAATGTTAGTCGTTATAACTATCAGTTCATTATGGCATCTTGTATTTCTTTTGGAATGGGATTTTTACTTAGTTTAATTGGAGAAGTGGTACATTTTTCAAACGCAAACACCAAAGCACTATTCGATGCCTCATTGCTTTCTGCGCTAGCTATCGGACTCGTTTTCATGGTTATTGCGCTTGTCATAGTTTTGCTATGCTGGATTCCTAAGGCTAATGAAAAAGCCATCTTGCAGTTTGATCCCGCTACTCAAACAATAGAAATTTCGATAGGACATAAAAAAGAAAATTAGGAATACATTCAGTGGTTGTAATCGCTTCTGACAATCTAATAATTTTCCGTGGTCTTATAAAACAAGTAATGCTCCCTCTTTCTTGCTTTGATTCAAATAAGTTAATCTCGTTTTTACCTAAAACAGTAAAATAAAAAATACTTCTAAATCTTCATAACGGCAGCAAGTAACCTTGTTGTCGTTTTCTTTTCTTTTTTAAAATAAAAACAGGAAAAGCGTCTTTATTCATATATTCTGAAAAAATTATGTTATAATTAATTAGATAAAAACGGAAATGATGTTATTAAGGAGTTACAAATGAAATTACTAAAGGTCGAATTCAATGGTTTGCCATTGTTCAATGGAAAAGGGGAGATTGATTTTGTTGCTTCTCAAAGAGTAACTAGCGACAATGCTGAAAAATCAACTCTATTGTTTTCACAAAACAATCTGAAATTATATTTGAATAATGTTTTGTCGCTTATTGGCATCAATGCATCTGGGAAAACTACTATTTTAAAAACGCTCGCCTTTATTTTTGGATTATTAAATAATCAGTCTTTAAACAATAGCGAGTATATCGAAATATTTGATGGTCTTAATTCTAATCAGAGCGTTACCTTTGATACTTGCTTTTATGATTCCTGTTATATTTATTTTCTAAATACTGTTATTGAGAAAAAAGGCAGGCTAGTAATAAGAGAAGAAACTTTAAAAGAAAAACCAATAGGAAAAATAAAGAAAAAGGCAGACTTATATTCTTTAGAGGGCGTAAAAACCGTAATGCAAAGGAACAATGAAGAAGCGTTCCTTCTTGATGATGTCAGCATAATGGTTGCCTTTAATAAGAAAAGGAAAACTAATTTTGCTTTCGTTGATATGCTTAGATATACGAATATAAATAAACTAACTTTGTCCGAAGATTGCCCTGTTGAATTAATTGGCTTTTTCGATTCAAACATTGAATACATTAATGTTGAAAACAATAGTGGCGTAATTGGCGGGCGACTTAAATTCTTTGGCAAGGATGAAATAAAATTAGATCATATTGCGGATGCTGATAGATATTTGTCTTCTGGAACGATAAAAGGAATTAATACTTTTCTATCTGCAATGAAAATATTCTCTAGTGGAGGATATTTGATAATTGATGAATTGGAGAATCATTTTAACCATGAGATTGTTTCCACTCTTGTTAGATTGTTTATGGATAAAAAGGTTAATAAAGCTGGTGCTTCGTTAGTTTTTTCAACTCATTATGCTGAAATTTTAAATGAGTTTGATAGAAATGACTGCATTTATATCGTTAGAAATAAGGGCGGGATAACTGTAGATAATCTTTCCACTATTTTAAAAAGAAATGATATAAAGAAGAGCGAAGCTTATGAAAGTGGGTTCTTAAGCGGGACAACGCCATCTTATGATTCCTACATTAATTTAAAAAGACATCTTATTAGTCTTAAGAAGGCTGGAAGATGAAACTATCTAAGTATGTAGCTTGCATTTGTGAAGGCGGTGCAGAAAAAACAATTATTGAATTACTTCTTGATTCAAATTCTCTTATTTTTTCTTATGATGATTTGCTTGAAGGAGAAATACTAAGATGTCGTAAGGCAAGGGATTTTGAAACTCAATATTTACGAAAGTATTTTAATGAGAAGGTAACTGTCTTGCGTATTTTAGATTCTAGAAGAGAAAGGTTTGCTTTAAGTAAGGCCTATGCTCATAAGGTAGATGTAATTAACGTTGTAACTGCGCCAGAAATCGAGATGCTTGTAATCTTAAGCGAGAACAAATATAAGGAATTCAAAGGTTCAAATTTAAAGCCCAGCGAATATTGCAAGTCGTTTCTTGGTTATTCAAACGTAAAACGTCCTGTATTCATCGAAACCTATTTTAAAGATTTTGATAAGTTGATAACCGCTATTAAAAGATATAAAAAAGTATCAAAAATTAATCACGACGAATATGCCCTGGCAGATTTGTTAAAATAGATTCCCTTCATTAATTTTAATAATCCAACCAAATAATAAAGACTAATAATTCTTTGCTATAATTTCCGTGGTTATTAAAGAGATTAATTATGGTAGAAAATAAATTTGAAGATGTAAACTTATCTAGTAAAAAGAAAAATCTTATCTCTTCTTTAATTGATCTTTTTCTTTTAAGCATCGTTTCTCTTCTTTCCTATTTCTTAATCGGAAATCCTATTGCATCTTCTTCCAAAGAAAACAAGGAATATAATGATTATTTAAGCCAAATTGGTGATTTTGAGCATATTCTTGGAATTTTCTTATTCGATGAAAATGACGAGAAACTAGATTCTTCATATATCTCTCAAGTCTATATCTATAACATGATTACTAATACCTATTTATATGAGAATAGGGAAATGGCTGTTAATGATGTTAAGGTCGAATTAAAAGAAGAGAATTCTCTTGGCTATATAAAGAATGGGAAATACGTGAATGATTTCTTGGCCAATTATTATTTGGAATATAGAGAAACTAGCGACATAAAACCAAATTTAGTTAACACATATGGTGATAAAGACAATAAATACACCTATTTTTATATGGATGTTTTATCCTTTAAACAACTAAGGGGTTATCTAAATAGCAATATTTTAGATGAGAATAACAAGTATCTTGGAAATGAATCTATTATCAATTATGGCAGTGCGAGCAAGATGCTAGATTATCTTGATAAAGGAAATACAGATTCTGAAGGATATGAGATATTCAAAAAATTTCTTTCAGCCTTTACTGAGGCTTATAGCAAGACAATTGATGAAATAAGCAATAATTCAACTCATTATAAAAATTTATGTAGCACTCTTTTGGAATTAGAAGGTTCGGTATATGGGTTACACATTGTTTCATTTACAATTTGCTTTTTGCTAAGTGGAGTGCTTGTTTATTCATTGCTACCTTTAATATTATCTAAAGGAAAAACAGTAGGTCATTTAATAACAAATACTTATCTAGCAAACGAAAATAGCGAACTCATTAATCGATTTAAGGGCTTTTGCCATGGTTTATTAGCCATTCTTTCTAATTTGATTTTCTATGGATTATTTATCCTTTTCTATTTTAGTTACGCGATAAATAATTCTTTAAGAATATTTCGTTTCCCTCTTCAAATTGTAGTAGGGGTTTCTATTGCTATTTCTATCGTTTCTTTATTAATGATGCTTATATCTGGTAACAATCAATTCCTGGAAGACAAAATCTGCAAAACATCATCTAGCGATTCTCTTGATTGATATTAAAAAGCCCCTAATCATTAACAATTAGAGGCTTGTTTCATTATTTAAGCTTTACAAGTAGAGGCAAGAAGTTTCCGCCGACTACCGTACGATTTTTGAACGTGAATATCTTTCCATTCGTGCTTCTATACCAGTCAGAGAATGCATATCTATCTTTGCTATTTTCTAGGAAATAAATAGTTTGCTTTATTAATTCGTTCTTTAAAGGCTCATCTCCTAATGAAGCGACCCACATAGACCAGTCTGCTTTAACATAATCGCTTCTAGGATCTAAAGGAGTTCCAAATAAATCATAATGCTTCTTATATTCATTAAATTCCCTTTGATAAAGTTCATCTGAGAACAAGTCGAATCTAAATGCTTTATCGAATGCCAAATTGTATTTTAATGAATACCTGTTGTCATTATCTAGGTAAGTTAGAGGCAAATAGCCTAATTCTTTTGATATCTTTTCGATATGAGCGACGAAATTTTTATAGCAAGCTTTAAACTCTTTAGTTGCCTTCTCATCCTTCATTTTCTTAGCAATTTCATAGAAGCAGCGGACTGCTATAGTGGATTTGATGGATAGGTTAACATTTTTATCTAATCTGCCAGAGAAATCATCCGTGCATAATTGATTAGTAGGAATAAGCCCTTTCTTTAATAAATAAGTAGCCCATTTCTTCAAGAACTTATAGTTTTTCTTAACGTAATCGAATTTTTTTGAATAGAAATATAACCCATAGGAAAGGATGATCATATTCGCGCTTTCTTCTACTGGCATCTGGTATTTGAAATCATACACATCGGCATTAGAAGGAAATGTAAATATGTTGTCGTAATTATCATATGGACTCTTCTTATCGAATTTATAAGCATATATTTGTCCAACTAAAGTTGGATATTTTCCGGCATCATGAGGGGCAAAACCATATTTCCAAACAGGCATGGCGGCAAAATCAAATATTGGTTTTAAACTTGCTTGTAATAAAGCAGGGTTATATAGATATAGAAGTGGGGAAGTAGGATAAGTAACATCAACTGTCGCGGCACACCCATTCGATCCACATTCTTTGGAGATAAATACTAATTCGTTATCCTTTGTAATCCCTAATTTATGAGCCCCGACAGATTGACGGTAACTAGCAACGGCAATCTTATAATAATCAGAGCTGACTAATTTGCATTTTTCTTTTAGGTCTAGGTCAAACGCATTTAGCTTTTCTTCAATCTTATCAACGTTTTTATATAGATAGGAAAATGCATCAAAAATGTTCTCTCCATTCCTAAAATAATAACAGCTAAGTGTTTCGCCAAAATACTGCAATGAGAAGTAATCATCCTTCCCAATTGATATAATGCCCCTCTTATTTTTATTTAATGCAAGTAAATATTTATTATCTCCAGTGAAAGAAATTTCAAAGCGATTTTCTAAATAACTATCTAGAGATTTTTGATCAATGAAATATGATTTTTCTCCTGCTAGGAAAAACGAACCTTGTTCAGATAAGTACTCATCACAAGATTGTCCTAAAACAAATTGCCTATTTCCTCTAAAGGTAGAGATTTGATAATCCTTAAAGTTAAAGGTTGCTCCTTTAATCCCGTTTAGCAATGATTTATTAACATCGTTATAAAGCCAATTTTCGTTTAGACATAACGAAACTTCAATCTCGTGTTCGTTATTGGACTTGAATTTATATGACATATAGCAAAGAGGAATTGAAAGTAAATCTAAATCATCAAGTGGCAAGATAGAGACGAAGCTAACAACAAATTCAAAATCATCTTTTTTGAAGGTATATGTGGTCTTGAATGTTGATATCTCTATATTTATTTGTTCTAACTTTTCTAAATCGGTTTTTCCTAAGAAAGAATAAATCTTTCCATCAACTTTTAATAAACCAAGCATTACCCTTGGACATCCAGTCCAAAAAGTAACATCGGAATCGTTTAATAATTCTCCATTTGAATAGAAGGAGAAATAAGGGTCTTTAATAAATAATGGGTAAGAAGGAAGCTGTTGTTTCATATTGACTCTCCTCGATAATAATTCTTCTAATAAAAGGAGGCTGGTTTCTATCTTTATTTTTAATGTTTCACCATTTTTAATAGGAAAAACTCCATTAAATTTAATGTTAGTTGCCTTTCAACAAAGTTGAACAATTCTAGCAACAAAATTTGCATATACTTTTCTATTTTTTCGCAACATAAAATGAAATTATCAAATTCGGTTATCAAATTAACCAGGGAGGAAAAAAATGAAACTAAAGAAGGTCTTAGGTGTATCTTTTGTGGCTCTTTTAGTTACAGCCGGCTTAGTCTCCTGCGGTGAACCTGCTACTGAAATAACTGGTGTAAGTATTTCAAATAAGGCAACACTCAGCACAGACTTATATCTACAAGATACACGCGTCTTGGAATTCAACTTGTCTGCTGTTAAAGACAAAAAGGATTATGAAATTACATTTGCTGATGCCATCGAGAAAGATTATGTAAAACTCTATTCTTCTGATGAAACAAAAGTCAGTGTCGACAAAGAAGGAAAAGTTACTGCCTTAGCAACTGGAGAAGCAACAATCACAGTCGAATCAACAAAAAACAGCACTATTTCTGATAGTATCAAATTCACGGTTTTCGATAGAAGTGTAGTAGTTGATTCAGTAACTATTTCAAATGAAGGTGTATTCGCACCTAATATGGCTCTCAACACTGTCAAGACTCTTGAATTAGCATTAACTGCCCATACAGGTAGAAATGATTCAGTTACTTTGACTGCCGCTGATGCTATTGCCCAAAAGCTAATTTCAGTTAAGGCTGAAGATGCTGCTATTCTTGAAATAGATGGATTAAGCGTTAAAGCTAAAGCTGAAGGAACAACCAAATTAAAAGTTTTAAGCAAAGCCAATTCCACCTTAAAAGAAATCACTGTCAAAGTTGTTGACCGTGTCGAAGGGCAGCCAACAATCAAATTAGTCGGTGAAAAAGAAGGTGGATATACTGTTAGACAAGGCGATTCTATCGAAGTTCCAACTGCAGTTGCCTATGATAAAGACGGCAATGATATCAGCAATTACATCACCGTTATAAGTGATAAAGATCCAGATGGACTTTTCGCAAATGATGGCGAATTCTCTTCTAAAGTTGTAGGAGCACAAACTCTAACCTTCACTTCTAAAGATAAAGAAGGTACTGTTCTTGGATCAAAATCCATCACCGTCAACGTCTATCAAAGAATCTTCAATGATGGTGGCGCTTCTGATATTACAGTTGAAAATGAAGCTACTGCCCCAGTTGCAAAATCCACGAATAATGGTGTTGGACTAAAAGCTTTCTATTTACCAAGCGGCGCTAGCAAGCAATATTATGCTGAATGGAAAGTCTCAAAGATTTCAAATATCCGTAGCGGCAAGAACATGCTAATTTGCGCTGCTAACATCACAAACGATACTTGTGAACCAACCGAAAGCATGCCAATGACCTATTTCGGATACAAGCCAAGCGATACCGGCGCCGAACTTGCTAATTCTAGAACTGTAACTAGTTGGGATCTTATGTGGACTCCAAGAATGTGGTCAGGAACCGATATGATCAATGGCATAACAAGCCTTGATGTCCATAATGGGGATACTAGACTTGGCGTTGCTAGAAACGGAAATAATGTCTATTACTTCTTAAATGGCGTTCTTGCCTATGTCGATGTCAATCCAGATCTATTCGAACTTGATTCTAGACCTGGTATTGCACTTGTCGGCGATGACGAAGTTGCTCCAGATGTAACCTTAAGCGATTTCACAATCCTTGAAGGAGCGGCTGCCATTGCCAAAATTAACGAAGTCAAGCCTGTATCGCAATTCAGATACTATTCTCCTTACGGAAATACTCTTAAAAACCAACCTGCATCATTCCAAAAGGACGGCTTTACATATTTAGATAAAGTTGCCGATGAAGGAATCGGTTTCAATGACGCAATGGTCACTTCCAATGAGCTTTATGCCAACAGTTTAACCAAAAAGTGGAAAGTATCCTTCGATATGCAAGCAACCAAGTTCGGCGATGGCGGAAACTGGGGAAAAATGAACTTTGACTTCCGCACATTCCACGACAAGAAAACCGTTACGAAATTATCCTTGGAACAATACCTAAATAATTTTACCGGATTAAAATTTGAATGGTCTGAAGTTGGCGGCACAGATTCTGATCACTTAGCTGAATTCCAAACTGCTATGGCCGGAGTAAAAGTAACCGATAAACTCCATTTCGAATTCTCTTGCTATACCACCGATTTCAACGAAGAAACTTATGACATTAAGATTTCCTCTACTGGTGAAAATCCAGTTAGTTGGTCAACAAGCAAAGTCATTACCTATAACGATGCCTCTAAATATATGGTCAACTGCCCAAAATATATTGTTTGGCATGCTGAGAAATGGTCTGGTGTAGTTTCGAATTACTCCTTAAAATTTGAAGACGTAGTACCAGAAACCAAATAGTCATCCAACTTGGAAATAATCAACCAGATTAATTCTCCTATTTCCAAGCTAATAAAGGTGGTAGATCTAAAAATCTGCCATCTTTTTCTTTTTAAAGAAAAAAGGCCTACTTTATAAAATGTTAATTTTAATGTTATCAACTCTTCTTGCTATGACTTTAAAATAAAAATGGGAAACAATAAAACTATTAAAATTTCTGCGTCATCTATCTAGGAGACGAGTATAGTTTCTCACTTAGGAGGATCTTATGAAAAAATCTCTAGGACTATTAGTATCAGGCCTTGCTCTAGCAGGAGTCTTGGCTAGCTGCAATCAAGAAACCACCCCAACTGTAAAGGATGAATACACTTTCACCTACGACTTGAATTATGAAGGGGCACCTGAAAATAGGATCGTCACTATCAAAGCTAATTCAAGAGCAGGCTATTGGTCTGCTAAAAGAAGTGGGTATTCTTTGGACAACTGGTATACAACCAAGGATTTAACTACTGCATTTGATTTTAAGACACTTATTAATCAAGACACTGTTGTCTATGCAAAATGGAACAAGGAAATCGAAAAGATTCCTGTAATAGTTACCTTTGATTACAATTACGAAGGAAGCATTCCTACAACTGTTTCTGGTTATAAAGGAGAAACATTAAGCGAAAGCTTTGCTCCAAATCCAGATAGACTTGGATATGAAGTTGAAGGTTGGTATACCGATAAGGCACTTACAACTAAATTCGTATTCTCTAGCACCGTTCTAGAAGGCGATATTACTTTATATGCCAAATATAATGATGTCTCCAATTTCGAATATGATGATGAAGGAAATATCAAATACACCAACGTATCTATTAATGTTGCGTTAAATGATACATGGGTTCTCTCTGATTCATTTATCAAGACAGCCATAACTAAATTTAACGTTGCCTATAAAGGTAAGATTAAGGTAAATGTTCTTGCTGATACCTCCGAAAACACAAGCAAGATAACTGCTAAATTCCATCAAACCAATGTCTTTAACAGGGCTTCTGATTATCACTACATGGAAGATGTATTGAATCTAGCCAAGATTAAGTTTGATGAAACTAATTTTAGTAGTTCAGCTATTGCCGATGCTTATGTTAATGGCAAATTGAAATCCTATCCTCTTGCTCACATAGTTCCTGCTTTAAGTGTTAATAAGGAAATGCTTGCTAAATATTATGCTCCTTATAAAACCGATGGAACTTTACCTTTAACTTACCAAGAATTCCATGATGCCATGGTTGCCTATCAAAAAGGCGAAGGAAAAGGTGCTCTTGTAACTGATAATGATTGGACATTCGGTGAAAATGGGGCTAATTTGCCATGGTCACAAAATGATGCAATGCTTTATAAATATGATGCTGAAACTAATAAGTACTATAACGATTTCGCAGATAAAGATGGCAATGTTAGTGAAAATGCCGTCAATGCTGCCAAATCAATAATTGAAATATTCTCTCCAGAAGGAGAAATAAAGGGCAAAAACGAAGGTACATTTACCTCGGGCATTACCGAGAATCTAGGCAAAGTCAAAACTGGTGACGCCTTGTTTGGGCTTGCTTCTACCTATACTTTATTAAATATGGCTTCTGATAACGCTTCTACATTAGTTATGCCTGTAACTAACTTATTCAATGTCGGAAACGTTGCAAACAGTAAAGATTTTATTGGAAATTACTCATTTGCAGTTACTAATACTGGCCCAGCTGATCTTTATAAAAAGGCTGCTGCCGGTATATTCATTGACTGGTTCTCTAGAAACGCTGAAAAGATAAGTGATTTAGGTTTAGTTCCTGCCCGTAAGTCAATATTCAATGGCTATATGCAAACTTCTACTAATGAAACCAGCGTTAAGGTTAGGGCATTTGCTAAGAGTTTAGATAATTTCATTACTTTACCTGGCAACTTTGCTGAATGGACCGTCTTCAATAATTTAGATAACGGCTACTTCCAAAGCTTTGTCGATATGGGTACTTATGATGAAGAATCCGTCAAGTCTATGTTATCTTTGATGGGTGAAAGTATTGGGGCATTAGTTGGATAAAGAGGAGTTTTATGAAAAAAGCAAAATTTATATTCTCTCTTGCCTTGCCTATATTGCTAGCTTCTTGCGGCGGAGAACCTTCCACAAGTTCTAGCAAGTCTTCCTTTGAAGTTGAAGCAAAAGACAAATGGAGCGTCAAATCCAAGGATGAATCAATAGTTGCGGAAGTAGCCTTGACTGAAAATGGCGAGATTTATTACCAAGTCCAAAAAGATGGCAAGAATGTTGTCAATAGTTCTAGGCTAGGAATGTTATTTGAAGATTTAGATCTTAGCCAATTCCTTACCTTTAAAAACGTTAAGACAAACACAGTTAGCTTCAATTATGATTCCATAACTGGTAAAAGACGTCATAACGAGGTTAGTTATAATGAAATGGTATTAACCTTTAATGAATACTATTTCAATATTGATGTTACCTTCAGACTATTTAATGATGGGTATGCATTCAAATATGATATTAACAAAGCCCTTGAAGAAGCTCCTAATACACTTGCTTGGACTGATGAGCTAACTCAATTTGCTCTTCCAAATAAGAGCAAGACGTACGCTATGGCCTATAAGCCAAGCGGAAATAATAGTGGATATTATTGGTATTCATATGAAGATTATTTCAGCTATAGAAGAAGCGATAGATTAGGAAGTAGTTCCTATTCCATGCCGTTCCTATATCAAACTGATGGAATCTATTCTCTTATTACTGAATCTGAATTAATCGGCAGTGGATATCATGGTTCCTTCTTGAAGCCTCTTTCTGATAATAGTGAGACTATCAAGACTGTCTATCCAAATGCCCATGGTAAGAATCCAGATTATACAGTTGATGTAACTAATGGATTCTCTTCTCCTTGGAGAGTTGGCATTCTGGGTGATGAGAAAACAATCGTCGAATCCAATTTGGTTGAAGATGTATATGGGGATGTAGATTATTACAAACCTGCAAATTATGATTCTTTAAACGAAGAAGATAAGAAGACGTATGATTATTCTTGGGTTGAACCAGGATTAAACGCATGGAACTGGCTATATTACAATGGTTCGATTCCTCAAAATGATTATAGTCTCCATAAGAAATATATTGATTTAGCCCAGGAAATGGGATGGCGTTGGGTTCTCATTGATGGAGGATGGCAAGCCGGTAGAAGCGATTCTGAAATCAAGGACTTAACCAAGTATGCCCATGATAGAAATATCAAGGTTGCTGCTTGGGGTGATGCCTTTAATGAATTCGGTACCGAATATCAGATGCGTACCAGAATGAGGAAGTGGAAATCCCTAGGAATTGATGGTCTAAAAGTTGATTTTTGGGATGGGCAAAATGCGAATGTAGTTCCTGATGGACAAATGGAAGATAAGCAAACCATTGCCCAATATGACACTTTCTATAAAGTAACAGCTGAATATCAAATGATCGTCAATTGCCATGGTGCGAATAAGCCAACTGGCGAAAGAAGAATATACCCTCATGTTATTAACCGTGAGGCTATAAGAGGCAATGAATTCAAATCCGTCAGCACTCAGCAAACTGTATTCAATACATTCATTAGATCAATGATTGGACCAAGTGATTTCACCCCTGTAGTAAAGCCATTTAGGTCAGGAATTACAGCCGCCCAGCAATTGGCCCTAAACATAATGTATGAATCAGGTACTCCTTCAATGGCCGATATAGAAACTAGGTATACCGAAGCTAACTACAAAGAATTCTTCCAACAACTTCCGTGTGTCTGGGATGAAATCAACTATATCGAAGGCAATGTCGAAGAATATGCTGTCTTGGCTAGAAGAAATTATTATAACTGGTGGATTGGTGCTATTTCTTGTTTAGATTCTAAGAAAGAAGTCACCATTAAACTTGATTTCCTTAGTGATGGTACTTATGAGGCTAAGGTTTATAAAGATAATGGTACAACCGGAGCTTCTAGTACAGTCGATGTTGATGCCTATGAAGTCAAAAAGAACGATACCATTACTATAAATATGGATGCTAATGGCGGAGCTGCCATTAAGTTAATAAAGAAATAATAGGAGATATTATTGATATGAAAAAATTATTATTATCGTCCCTTCCGTTTCTAGCGATCTTAGCTAGTTGTGGTGGGCCTAGTTCCTCTTCTAGTGGAACTGAAAAGGGAAACTCCATTGCCAATCCATGGTGGTCAACTACTGGGGAATTAGAGAAGAAAGATGGCGAGATTGTCTATGATGAAATAAATATTAGTCTTGCCACAGTTGTCGCTGGTGAAGACGTCGCTTCCTTTAATAATGTAGTTAAGGCTTTCAATGCCGAATATAAAGGCAGGATTACCGTCAATGTTGAAAATATCGGACAAGATACTTATGAAAAAACAGTTTCTGACCGTATTAGCCAAAACCAAGATGCTCCAGATATGTTGATGTCCCATATCAAAGGCCATGCAACTTTTGCTAAAAATCACATCATCCAACCTATTAATGAAGTTTTGGAGAAAACCGGAATTGATTATTCAACAGCCGACGTTATCAATACCTTAGCTAGTTATAGCGATCTTGGCTACGACGGATATACATTTGATGTACCTGTTGATGCCCAATCCCAAATACTTGTCTATAACAAGCAATTATTGAAGAAATACAACAATGGGGTCCTTCCTTCTTCTAGGGAAGAATTTATTGAGGTTTGCAAAAAGGCAAAGCAAGGAGAGGGCAGTGGATTTGTTCCATTTGCCGTCCCAACTTCTGGCACTAGCTTCTTCCAATGGTATTTTGTTAGAACTGCTTTAGCTCAAAACGGATTTAACTTCTTTAACGAAGATACCTATAAAGTCGACTGGGCTTCAAATGCCGATAACCTAGCTGCTTTACAAGCTGCAGTTAAATCAGTTAATAGCTTGTTCTACGGGGGCAACGCTATTGCTAATCCAAATCTATCCTATACTACTGGACTTTCTACATTTACTTCTAATAAGGCATTATTCTTTGCTTATGATCCATGGATGATTGAATCCTTGGTAGCAAAATATGGTATCGATAATGGTGGAAAAACTAGTGCTGAAGTAATGGATAATTATATCGGTGGGGCTTCTATTGCTACCATATTCCAAGAAGATGGCGCTAACCCAAATGCCTATAAGATTTATGGAGATTCCCATGGCCTAGCTTTATCTAATTCAGTAACTGATATTACTAAGAAGGCAGCCTGTGTTGAATTCATGAATTTCATGAACAAGAACGTTGATGCTGGTATTGAATGGGCGCGTGGTGGACACGTTTCCGCTTCCCAGCTTATAAGAAATGATGCTACATATAAATCAGATTCCTATATTCAAAACTTCACTGAAGGTTTCTATACCGACTTAAATGAATTTGTTTCTGCTGGCGTCACCCCATTCTATGAAACTACTTTTGGCGAACTTGATTCCATGATGGCAGGCTTTTTCAAGAACAATGTTTCCGATGCTGATGTTGCTTCTAAAGCAAGAAGTAGTGAGGATTCTATCAACCTTGCCATTGATTTCGGTAGCTAATACTTTCTAGGATGAGATTATGGAGAAGTCACATTCTCAAAAATTTTCGAAAACTCAAGAGATCTTACGACGCTATGGCCTTGCTATAGCGTTCGTAGGGCCTTATCTTTTGTTTTTCATCTTCTTTGGAGTAGTACCTTTGTTCATGGGTATCGTAATTTCTTTCATGAATTACAACCCATATGACTTAGGTTCATCTTCTTTTGCTGGTTTTGATAACTATGCAAATTTATTTAGAAGTGATTCTGCTATATCAAGGTTATTTTGGCCTGCTTTTGGCAAGACTTTGTTATTTGATATTATTGCAGTTCCTTGCTTGATAATTGTTCCTTTGGCCTTTGCTATATTAATCAACAAAAAGCCACCTCTATATAAATTATTCAGGGCAATATTATATCTACCAGCAGTTACTTCTATTACTATCGTAGGTATTATATTTGGTTCGATTTTCGCTAGCGATAAATCTGGCTTAGTCAATTCCTTGTTTGGAACAAATATAGATTTCTTAGGTAATGAAACTAGTAGATGGATAATCATCTTATTCGTATCTATTTGGTGGCAGACTGGACAGAATTTTGTCATATTATCCGCTGCCCTTAGAGATGTGCCTAAGTCTTTATATGAAGCTTGCAAAATGGATGGTGGAGGTAAATTTGCCCAGTTCATGAAAGTAACCTTGCCAAATATAAAGGGCTCTTTACAGCTTTGCATGTTTACAACTTTAATTGGATACATGGGTTTATATGGTCAACCATATACATTGTTTGGAACAACTAATAAACCAACTCTTACAAATCCTCAAACTCCAATGATATTGATCCAGACATTCATATCTTCAACATCATTCGCATCTAAAACAGGTGCTATTTCTGCTTTAGCTGTCTTCTTTGGATTATTTGTAATGATATTCTCCCTTATTCAAAAGATTGTCATGAAAGATAGGAAAGGAGGTAATACTCGTGAAAAGCAATTTAATGCGTTCTCCGCTATCCAAGAGCGAAAAACAAACTAGGAAAGAAAAGATAATTTCCTTTGTGATTTTATTTGTTGTTTGCCTTTTCTGGGTGTTGCCATTTGTCTATTTATTTGGCACCTCCTTAAAAGATGAAGCATCTTTGATGTCAGGTAAACCTACAATTCTTCCTGAATCAGGACATTGGACTTTTGAACATTATCTTGGGTTCTTGAATACATCTAACCATGGCCGTCTAGATAATTTGCCAATCTGGATGATCAACTCTCTTGTAGTTACTTCCTTAACAGTAATCCTTACCCTTTTGGTAGATACTTTAGCAGCTTATGCCCTTGTATTCTTTAACTTCAAAGGGAAGAACTTGATACTAGCTATATTGATCATCTTCATGACTATTCCAGGCGTTATTGGAACTACTCCTTTATATTCGATGTTTGTTTCCATTGGAAAAGCAACTGGATTAAGTAGTGTGGCCTTATTTAATTTAAAAAGTGTCGTAAACGGGATTGAATCAACGGAAAAGATTTACCTTTATCCATATTTATGGCTTATTGCCCCGGGGGTTGGTGGAGTCTTCAATTTGTTATTAATGAAGAATTTCTTCGATTCGATTCCAAAGGATATTATCGAAAGTGCGAAAAGCGATGGTGCGAGTGACTTACTTATATTTAGAAGAATAGTCTTACCATTAGCACGTTCTACTGTCTTATTAATCGTATTGTTTACATTTGTTGGTTCCTGGAACGACTTAATGTGGCCTCAACTTATCATAGGAGGCAAGACATTGAATATGACTATCAATGTTGCTCTTGTCGCCTATACAGGTGGGGTTAATTCCTGGAGCTTGAAAGCTGCCCAATCTGCAGCAGGTATGTTTGCCTTGCTACCAATTCTAATAGTCTTCATCATCGTCCAAGATAAGATGATTGATGGACTTGCTAATACAGGGGTAAAAAGATAAAGAGGTTTTATTATGGAAAAAGAAAGCAAAATAAATGAAACCATAGTTGAAAATGGTGATTTGGAAAGGGCTAAAAATTCTTTTATCTCCATCCAAAACCTTGAGAAGGTCTATCCAAATGGAGCCAAGGCTGTATTTAATTTCAATTTGGATATCCAAAGGAATGAATTCATTGTCATTGTTGGTCCTTCTGGATGTGGCAAGACCACTACTTTAAGAATGATTGCAGGTCTAGAAGATATCTCTAGTGGTAGTGTTTATATCAATAACGAATTTGTTAACTATAAACCTAGTAAGGACCGTAAAATTGCAATTGTTTTCCAAAGCTACGCTCTTTATCCACAGATGTCTGTCTATGATAATATCTCTTTCCCTCTAACTATTAATAAATACAAATTCCCAGTAGTTAGAAAGAAACTAAAGGGCTTGATGGAAGTACGTAATATCCTTACTAGCAAAACTTTTGTTGATATAGTAAAGATAATTCACCAAGCTAAAAAAGATGCGATGCAAGGGATGCTAAAGCCATATGAAGCCTTGTCTCAAACTCTTGATATTTCTATTACTGGAGGTGAGATTTTATTTAATCTAGGCTTCCCAGGACATCTTGATCCAGTTTTAAATGATAAAGAAAAATGCGATGAATTACTTTCTTCTTGTTTATCTAATATAGATATAGAGATTGCTAAGGAAAAAGAAGATATAGAAAAGAATAGCATTGTTCTAAATGACCAATATGAATATCTAGATAAAGATGGCAATGTCGAAATGGTCGATAGGAAAATGGATAAATATGAAATCAGGGAAAGAGTATTTAGCGCCGCTAAAGTACTTGACCTTGGTCCATATCTAGGACGTCTTCCTAAAGAATTGTCTGGTGGCCAGATGCAAAGAGTTGCCTTAGGTAGGGCTATTGTTAAAAATGTTCCTTTATTTTTGATGGATGAACCTTTATCTAACCTAGATGCCAAACTTAGGTTAAATATGAGAAGCGAGATTGTTAAGATCCATAACCGCATCAATGCAACTACAATCTATGTTACTCATGACCAGACAGAAGCCATGACTATGGCGACTAGGATTGTTGTCATGTCGAAAGGATTTGTCCAACAAATAGATACTCCAAGTGAAATATATAATAATCCTAAGAATTTATTTGTTGCCAAGTTTGTTGGTTCTCCTTCTATAAACATCTTTGAAGGAACCTATAAACCAAAAGAAAAAGTAATCAAGATTAGCGATAATATTGAGCTGCCAATCGATGCAAAATTCGTAAAGGTTCATAAGGAATTCTATACGGATAAATTTAATGAATTCGAACAGGTGTTCTCTACTTTCGATAGTGATTACCATTCCCGCGAATTCATCTTGAAGGTTCTTTCTAGTGTTGGTAATGAAGAATCCAAGACGTTCAAAGCCAAACATAAAGAATCTATATTCAGTAAGATTTCTAAATTCATCAACAAGAAGAAAGATGATGAAGTTTATGAAACTCCTGAAGAGACTAACAAGAGGTTATTCAAGGAAAAGATTGACGCTCTTAAAGATGCTATTAGTAATGAACATAAGATTATCTTTGCTATTAGACCTGAAAGAATGAATGTTGTTTTAAAAGACGAGAAGAAACAATATCCGTCTAATTTCTTTGAAATTGAGCCTATTGTCTGCGAACTTTTAGGAAATGAATATATTATCCATTTTGACTTCTTAGGACGCGATATGACCGCAAAAGTCGATTCAAAAATCCATGTTGATACAAATTCTAGACTCATGCTTAGCTTTGATAAGGAAGACTTGCTCTTCTTTGATTCAATAACTGGAGAAAGAATCTATTACCACGTTGGTAAGAGTAAATAAAACGAAAGCAAAACAAAACGGTTGGTGAATTGCCAACCGTTTTTATGTCCATTAATTGATTTTTCTTTGATGTAAGTGGCAGGGGATTTGGATCATTGCCCTTTCCTTTTTCGGATCGTGCAATCTATCTTTTAGTAATTCCACAGATTTTTCTGCTAGAAGGTCATAGTCATAGTCGATGGAAGTTATATCAATCATGCCTATTAAGTGAGAACAGACGGCATCGTAGCCAATTATATGGAACTTTGGATATATTCTTCTGAAGTTAGGAATCTTTTTATTTAATCCATCTAGAAGGGAATAGGCTATTTCATCATTGAAACAAAATACCCCGTTATATCCTTTTCTTACTAGATGAGGCAAGGCATCGACAGCCTCTTCTAGTTTTATTGTTTTTACTTCCGCTTTTGGATTAATTTCCATGACGACTTCTTCGAATAACTTACCTCTTCTAATGCAAGGCTCGACTTCATAATCATAAACATAGATGAGTTTGTTGATGTTATGGTAATTTAGGAGATAGTTGGCCACAATATTGACCCCAGAACTATTTGATGGCTCGATAAAATCAAAATCAGTAGCGTCTCTATTGTTTCCTAAACATATGATTGGGATATTGTGAAGCTTAGCCACTTCTAGGGTATCGTCACTTAATTCGATTAAGGAAATTATGGCGTCTACTCTTTGGGAGATACATTGTTTTATCAAATCATAAGTAGAGAAATTATTCATGTTGATAATCGTATAGTCATAACCAGCAAGGAATAATGTATTTACTAATTTATTTGATAAAGTAACAAAGAAATAATTCTGGAAGTTACCTGCAACGATAGCTACTAATTGCCTTCCTTCTCTTTTTAGGAATTGGGATACTGTATTTGGCATATAGCCAAGTTCATATGCCTTTTCCCTAATCATTTTCTTAGTGGATTCAGCAATATCATCGCAGTCCCTTAAAGCACGCGAAACCGTGTTGATCGATAGGCCAACTTCGTATGCAATTTCTTTTAATCCAGTTGCTTTACTAGCCATAATTTCTCACCTTCTTCAGTATAAAAATAGTATGGCTTTTATCAATATTCAATATTATCTTCTAGTTCAATATCTAGACAATTCTTGCCGACCATGATTTTAAATACGCCATGGTTAACAGTCCATTTATCATAAGAAGTGGAATAATATTGGAAAGCATCTTCACCTAATTCAATTCTAAAGTGTTTTGTTTCGTTTGCTTTAATTAAGGCTTTTTCAAATCCCTTTAGTTCATATTTTGGCCTATAGGTGACTCTAGTTAAGTCTTCTACATAGACTTCTGCAATTTCTTTCCCATCTATATCGGAAGTATTTGTAACATCGAATTCTACAATGACTTTTTTACCATCTTTGCTTAACTTTAAATTGTCATATTCGAAGTTAGAATAAGAAAGTCCATAGCCGAATGGGAATAAGACAGGCCTGTTATCAGTTACAAATTGGCGATACCCGACATTCAAATCTTCTTCATAAACGCAGCTTCTAGCATCTTCGTAGGCATTTATTGAATCAAAATCTTCTAGTAAAACAGGGAATGTCTCGCTTGTTTTTCCAGAAGGATTGACTTTGCCAGATAAAATCTTAGCAATGGATTCATTTCCTTTTTCTCCGGTATAGCTAGCCCAGATGACGGCATCGACTTCATCAATCCATTCACCCATTTCAATTGGAGCGCCTGCATAGATGATGACCACTGTCTTCTTGCTAATCTTAGCAATTTCATGAATCATTGATACTTGTTCATTGGAAAGAAGTAAGTTTTGCCTATTATATCCTTCCGATTGTTCCCAGTTATCTTGAGAGATTGTGACAATAGAAGTAGTGATATTTTCCTTAATTGTTTGATTTAGGGCACCCACTAGGTTTCCTACGCAACTAATTGGACCTCTATTGAATTCGAGGGCGTTAGTGCCTTTTGCATCAAATCCTTCTTCTTTTAAGGCATCTATTAGCTTCACGTATTCATTTAATGGGGTGACCTCGCTAGAACCACCTCCATAGACATACCAATTTACAGGAGCGCCAGATACTAGTAACTTTTCCTTCTTAGGATTTAAAGGTAAAACATCGTTGTCATTTTTCAATAAGACAATACCTTCGTTAGCGATTTCTCTAGCAATGTTGTACCTATCTTCTATTGATAAAGTCTTTTTCCTTAATGGCCTAGTGCTTTCGGCTTTAAAGGCAAAATCTAGAACTCTTTGGGCACATGTATCTAGTTTTTCTGTATCAACTTTGTTTTCCTTTATTTGTTTTTCTAAATCATCAAGGTGCTCTTTTGAATAAGGCATTTCTAGATCTAGCCCAGCATTCAATGATTTAACCCTATCCATGACTGCATGCCAGTCAGAGACGATTAAACCATCGAAACCAAATTCATTTCTTAAAACATCATATAGTTTCTTGTTTTCACTCATCCTGCATCCGTTTACTAGATTATAAGAACACATGACTTCCCAAGGTTTAGCTTTGCAGGCAATCTCGAATGGCTTTAGGTATATCTCTCTTAATGCCCTAGCAGAAACATCCATTGATTTAAAATTTCTAGATGATTCAGTGTTGTTGCAGCAATAATGCTTTAAGCAAGCCCCGACATTTTCATTTTGGACGCCTTCGATATAACTTTTGGCTAGTAAGCCTGCGAGCAATGGATCTTCGGAAAGATATTCAAAGTTTCTTCCATTTACTGGCAAACGTTTGATGTTAACACCAGGGCCTAAAATGACATCAATATCTAAGTCCATGCAGTCATTAGCAATGGCTTTGCCTAATTTATTGGCTAATTCTAGATTCCAGGTTTGGGATAATGCTTCAAAGCAAGGATAGGCAATAGAAGGAGCGGTATCAGATGTAGCAGAATTCACATCACGAGGATGTCTAACTCCGACTGGGCCATCTGACATCATGAAAACAGGAACTTTGCCCTCTAAATCTTCGTTGTGCCAAGTGTTTTTGCCGATTACTAACCTAGCTTTTTCTTCGTTTGTTAATTCTTTAACAGTGATTTTTTTCATTTTTGTATCCTCATGCAATTTTCTTTATGAAATTAATGGCAAGATCAACCCAAGAAGCTATGTAAGAGAGTGTATTAGTCAAATATTCATCCTTTGGATTAACTATTTCATTCGCCAAGCTAGCCCCGTGCTCTCCAATTGGATAATAATGCAATTCAAATTTGACACGGTTATCCTTTAAGGCCATGGCTAGCTTCAATGAATTATAACTATCTACACAAGTATCGGCATCAGTGGTCCAAATAAATGTTGTAGGGTAGTCAGGTGTTACTTGTTTTTCTATGGAGTAGTAGTCTTTTAAGTCAGGTCTATTTGTTAATAATTGATCTCTAGTTTGACCGTTTGTAGGTTTATCCATCGTGATAACCGGGTAAGAAAGGATTAATCCATTTACCTTGATGTCTTCTAGATTTACTTTTAAGTAGTCAGCATAATCTTGTTTCTTATAGAAGGCACCTAAGGAAGCGGCGAAATGTCCGCCTGCTGAGAAACCTGTAACAATGATATGGTCAGGATCGACATGGAATTCATCTTTATGCTTTCTTATATAACTAATGGCTGCGAATCCTTCAATCATTGGATAGGGGTAGTCATAAGGACCTAGATTGTATTCTAAAAGGAAGCAAGCCAAATCCTCGCTAAGGAATTTTAAAACAACAGGTTCAGCTTCTCTTTCTGATACAAAGCAATAAGCTCCGCCCGGTATTGTTAGAACACATTTCCTAACTCTATTTTTGCTAAATTCATTGAAATTAGAAGGACAATAGCAGTGTAGCTTTACATCCTTTTTTAGCATCGGGTATTCGTCTTTTAGATTTACTGTTTTATAAATCATTTTATTTAGACCTCAATTTCTTATCCTTATTATAATAATTAAATATTTCTGATTCCTTATTTCTTTCAATCAATAGATCCACAGACTTCTAGTAGTCTTATTTTTTCTGATCTATCTAATGCCTTATTTTCTTTTATGGCTTTAATGATTTCTTCGATGCTCTTTGGATTTTTTAGAATTTGATCATAGAGACCATATTTATCTTTAGCCTTGGCATCTATTGAATAGAGGATGCGTTTCAAATTATCTTTGATTTCATTGAATCTATCTTCATCTTTGAATGCAAGCCTAATTAGATATTTTGATTTGTTATCAACAGGTAATTCGAATCTTAGATTTTCTGAATATAAAATCTTGAAGTTATTTGATTCAATTCCGTTTACAAAAACTTTTATATCCGCGTCTTTTAAATCAACATAATCAAAAACGAATGTTCTATTTTCCTTAAAAACTTTATTAGATTTAACAAAGTTAATGGACAATTGCATGGTATTTCTATCTATTAATTTATTTCCAAATATTGTTTTAGATACTTCTTTTCCCTTATCTTCATAAAGGGTATAGAGCCCATTTCCTTTTGAAGTAATTAGGTTTAGTCTTTTTGGATTATCTACTTCGTTATATTTAATTTTATCTAGAGAAAGAGGAATAAAAGAACCTGCCTTGATTAAATAAGGGAAGCTTTCTAGTGTCCTAGCAAATTTAATTTCTTTGTTCTTTTTGATTTCGTAGATATCATGGGTAAAGAAATCAAAATACCTTCCTTTTGGTAAATATCCTTTTTCGATTGTATATCCATCTTTATTAAGAGGATGGGTAGCAGGGATTATAAAGCTATCTTGGGCGAAGATATATTCGTTTGGATAGTTATATGCTTTCTTCTTGCTTCCAAGTAAATAATATAACGGTTCGATTAAACCTAAGCCCTTCAGATGGGTTTTGTAGCAACTCGAATATAGATACGGTATTAACCTATGTCTTAATCTTAAGAAGTCTATGGCAATGTCCCCGGCCCCATTTAGGTAATACCATGGTTCTTTTGAAATGATAGGCATGTCAGAGGAGTGAAGTCTATTTATAGGTGAGAACACCCCAAATTGAAGGAACCTAGTGTATAGTTGATATTCCAATCTTCCTCCATAATGGCCACCTATATCATGGCTCCAATATGTATAGCCTACATTGGTGGATTTGGAAGTGAATTCGCTGATGTAATTTAACGTTTCCCAACTAGAAACTGTATCACCAGAGAAACCTACTGGATATCTATGGCTACCAATTCCACAATATCTAGACAAAATCAATCCATGTTCATGATTAAGACTATTATCTAGGTAATGGTAGTGGTTTAAGGCCCATAATGGATCTAGCCCAGGCATTTTTGAATTCGTTCCTTGCTGCCAATCAATCCAATAAAAACTAACCCCATCATTTTCATATGGTTTGTGGATTACTTTAAAGTAGTTATTGATGAATTTATCATCGGTGAAATCGAATGGGATTTGCTCTCCTTTAT
>DAVZIW010000003.1:0-36195 GCA_052273085.1 Candidatus Alloenteromonas sp. | reverse complement strand
GATACAGCACTTACTGACGGCTCTCAATCACTTCTCGCGACTAGACTTACGACTGAGGAGATTCTTTCTGTTGCGCCGATTCTCGATAAGGCTGGTTACTATGCTCTAGAAGTATGGGGCGGAGCTACCTTTGATGCCTGCTTACGTTTCTTGGATGAAGATCCTTGGGAAAGACTAAGGGCAATAAGGAAAGCATGTCCAAATACCAAACTTCAGATGCTATTCAGAGGCCAAAACATTTTAGGTTATCACCATTATGCCGATGATGTTGTTGAAAAATTCGTGCAAAAGTCGCTCGAAAACGGAATAGACATTATCCGTGTATTCGATGCTTTAAACGATGTAAGGAACCTAAAGTCAGCAGTTGATGCCTGTAAGAAATATAATGGGCATTGCCAAATCGCCTTGTCTTATACAACAAGTCCAGTACATACAGTTTCCTATTATGTTGAACTTGCCAAAGAAGTTGAAAAGATGGGTGCCGATAGCCTTTGCATTAAGGATATGGCCGGTGTTCTTTTACCAGAAGATGCTTACACATTAATTAAGCAATTAAAGAAAGACACCAATCTTCCTATCGAACTTCATAGCCACTGCACTGGTGGGGTTTGCCAATTGACCTATAGAAGGGCAATAGAAGCAGGTGTTGATATTATCGATACAGCTTTATCTCCTCTTTCAGGAGGAACCTCCCAACCATGCACTGAAGCTTTTAATTATGTCTTAAAAGGAACCAAGTATGATCCTGAACTAGACCAAGAAAAGCTTGATGAAGCCGCTGCAATACTCTCTCCAATCAGAGATAAATATTTAAAGAATGGAATACTTAAGCCAAAAGCACTTTGCTGCAACCCAAGTATTCTTAAATACCAAGTCCCTGGCGGAATGCTTTCTAATTTGATGAGCCAACTTGAAAAGCAAGGCGCCATGGACAAATATGACCAAGTCTTGAAGGAAGTTCCTAATGTTAGGAAAGATTTAGGTTACCCACCTCTAGTTACCCCATTATCTCAAATGGTTGGCACTCAAGCTGTCATGAATGTCATTACTGGCGAACGTTACAAGATGGTTCCAAAAGAAATCAAGGATTACCTACATGGTCTTTATGGAAAAGCGCCAGCCCCAGTAAACGAAGAGGTTAAGAAGAAGATTATCGGAGATGATGAAGTCATTACCTATCGTCCAGCCGATAAACTTGAACCTGAATTCGAAAAACTAAAGAAACAATATAAGAAGATTGCCAAAACTGACGAAGATGTCTTATCTATCGCCTTGTTTGATCAAGTCGCAATCTCCTTCCTAAAACGTAAATACGGATTAGAAGCGGAGGAATTTTCGATTAAGTTATGAATTTAATTAATTTGATTGCTTTAGTCTCTTCTAGCGGAAGTTCGGTCGAAACACCAGCTAAACAACCTTTATGGACAATAGAAAACTTTGGAGACGCAGCTTTGCTTTGCCTCCTTTGCATAATGGTTGTTTTTGTTGTTTTAGCAGTCATTACCTTGGTTTTAACGGGCATAAATCATATCCGTGCCCTCGATGTTAAAGAAATCGTAACCATGGAAGATGGCACAGAGGTTGACGACGATATGATGGCTGCAATTTTAGTAGCGTCTATCGATTTTAGAAAAGAAAACAAAGAAGACTTTAAAGTCATTAGTTGCAAATGCATTGATCAGGAGAAGAAAAAATGAGAATCTACAAAGTCAAAGTCAATGGAAAGACATATGAAGTAAAAATCCTAGGTATCAGCGAGACTGAACCTATGAAAATCGAAAAAGCAAAAGCCCCAGTAGCTGCAGCTCCAGCCACCCCAAAAGCTAGCGAAGCTCCTAAAGCAGCTGCTCCAGTTGGAGAAGGAACACCTGTTAATTCCCCAATGCAAGGCACCATATTAGAAATCAAAGTCAAAGTTGGAGATAGCGTTAAATCCGGTGACAACCTTGTAATCCTAGAAGCCATGAAACTAGAAAACGAAATCAAGGCTCCTAAAGACGGAGTTGTTAAAGAAATCCGCGTTAGCAAAGGACAGGCCGTCAATGCTAACGATGCATTAATAGTATTGGGTTAATTTATGTTGCTTTCTACTTATAATGATTTAGGAGGGTTCTTCAAAGGGTTCTGGGATTCGACCGGTGTCGCTCAATTCTTTGTTGATGGTGGTTGGAAGAATCTAATCATGATTCTAATCGCCGTATTACTCCTTTACCTTGCTATATTCCGCAAGGCTGAACCTTATTTATTAATTCCTATGGGTGTAGGTATGCTTCTAGCTAACTTACCTCTTTCTGGAGTTATGGATCCAATTTATGGAGAAGAAACGGTAGAACAGTACAAGGGGTTACTTGGTTTAATTTATCCAAACGGAGAAACCATACGACCTATTAAAGGTTATGAAGGTCTATTAGGAACTCTTTACCTAGGTATTAAATATGAAATATATCCATGCTTAATATTCCTAGGAATCGGTGCTACAACTGACTTCGGACCTCTTATTTCTAATCCAAAGACCATGATTCTAGGTGCTGCTGCCCAGATTGGTATATTCGCTACATTCCTTCTTGGATATGCTTGTGGATTTACCCCAGCCCAATGCGGCTCGATTGGCATTATTGGTGGTGCCGATGGACCTACAGCCATCTTAACTACAAAGCGTCTATCGCCTGAATTACTATCTTCTATTGCAATTGCTGCATATTCATATATGGCCTTAGTACCATTTATCCAGCCTCCTGTAATACGTCTATTGACTACTAAAAAGGAAAGACAGATCCACATGGAAATGCCAAAGCCTGTATCAAAGACAAAGAAGATATTGTTCCCAATCATCGTTACTATCCTAGTTACCTTGATTGTTCCTAGCTGCGCCCCACTTATCGGTTGCTTGATGTTTGGTAACTTGATTAAAGAGAGTGGAGTTGTTCCAAAGCTAGTCGAAAATGCTTCAAATGCTCTTCTATATATAGTTACTATCCTTCTTGGATTAAGCGTCGGTGCGACTGCAAATGCCGCTACATTCTTAAATCCAAAGACCTTATTGATATTCGCCCTTGGAATCTGTGCCTTCATATTGGCTACAGCCGGTGGTGTATTAATTGGTAAATTGATGTGCTGGATAACAAAAGGCAAGATCAATCCAATGATTGGTGCTGCTGGTGTATCTGCTGTTCCAATGGCAGCCCGTGTTGTCCAAAAAGAAGGTGTTAGGGAAGATCCATCAAACTTCTTATTAATGCACGCCATGGGACCAAATGTTGCTGGTGTTATCGGATCTGCAGTTGCTGCTGGTCTATTGATAATGCTTTTAGGATAAGAAAAATGAAGCACACCATCATCGAATTCAAATCGCTAGATTCAACTTCTACTTACATCAAGAATAATTACAGTTCTCTTGATGATGGTAGCGTTGTTACTTCCTTTACCCAAACTAGTGGTAGGGGACGTCTAGGACGGCATTGGGTTGATGATGGGAAATCTCTTCTATTCTCATTCTTGCTAAAAGGAAAAAAATATTCTTGCTTACTAGATTCCATTTCATTGCTTTCTGGAGCAGCGATGGAATTAACCTTATTGGAATTAGGCTTAAATCCATTAATAAAATGGCCTAATGATATCTATATAAACGATAAGAAAGTATGTGGGATATTGACTGAAGGCATATGTTCTTCTTCTCTAGAATGCATAGTTGTCGGGATTGGATTAAATCTTAATAATTTATCATTTGAAGAAGGATTAAATGCCACTTCGATTTATCTAGAAACCAAGAAAGAATTCGATAAGAAAGCAATATTGTTCTCATTCTTGTCTAATCTTGATAAATTATTAGAAAGCGAAGAAAAAAATCCATATTCATTTAGTAAGATTATTGCAGACCATGATTATTTAAAGGATAAGGATATCCATTTGAATTATTATGGCGAGAATAAATTCCTTCATTGCCTTGGAATTAACTCCATGGGTGCCTTGCTTGGCAAAGATAAGGAAGGAAAATTAATTACGGTTACTTCTGGTGAGGCCAATGTAGTCACTAACCTTACCAGGGCAATATAAATCAAAAGAAAGGACTTGTTTAACAAGAAAAAACCATGAAAAACCTTGATTTAGAAACTTATGGCATTAAAGGAGCCAGTGAGATTATCTACAATCCATCTTACGAATTCCTTTTCGAAGAAGAAACAAAACCAACTCTTACCGGATATGAAAAGGGTCAAGTTAGCGAGCTAGGTGCCGTTAACGTTATGACTGGTGTTTTCACCGGACGTTCCCCAAAGGACAAATATATAGTCGTCGATGATAATTCCAAGGACACCGTATGGTGGAATTCCAAAGAATATCCAAACGATAACCATCCAATGAGTGAAGAAACTTGGAAGGCTGTCAAAGAACTTGCTATCAAAGAATTATCCAACAAGCGTCTATTTGTTGTTGATGCATTTTGCGGTGCTAATAAAGATACCCGTATGGCAGTCCGCTTCATCGTTGAAGTTGCCTGGCAAGCTCACTTTATCCGCAACATGTTCATCCGTCCAACCGAAGAAGAACTAAAAGACTTCAAACCAGATTTTGTCGTCTATAATGCTTCTAAAGCCAAAGTTAGCAATTATGAAGAATTAGGACTACGTTCCGATACCTGTGTTGCCTTTAATATCACTAGCCGTGAACAAGTTATTTTAAATACTTGGTATGGTGGAGAAATGAAGAAAGGTATGTTCTCTATGATGAACTACTACCTCCCATTAAAGGGTATTGCTTCAATGCACTGCTCTGCCAATACTGATAAAAATGGCGAGAATACCGCTATATTCTTCGGACTTTCTGGAACTGGAAAAACCACCCTTTCTACCGATCCAAAGCGTCTATTAATTGGTGATGACGAACACGGATGGGACGATAATGGTGTCTTCAATTTCGAAGGTGGCTGCTATGCTAAAGTCATTAACCTTGATAAAGAAAGCGAGCCAGACATCTATAACGCCATCACTAGAGATGCCTTATTAGAAAACGTTACCCTTGATGAAAATGGTAAGATTGATTTTGCTGATAAGAGCGTCACTGAAAATACCCGTGTTTCTTATCCAATCTATCACATTAAGAACATCGTTAAGCCAATCTCCCATGGTCCAGCTGCTAAGAATGTAATATTCCTTTCTGCTGATGCCTTCGGTGTCTTGCCTCCAGTTTCTATCCTTACCCCAGAACAAACTCAATATTACTTCCTTTCTGGTTTCACTGCCAAATTAGCAGGTACCGAAAGAGGAATAACTGAGCCAACCCCAACCTTCTCTGCTTGCTTTGGACAAGCCTTCCTTGAATTACATCCAACTAAATATGCCCAAGAATTAGTCAAGAAGATGAAGATGAGTGGTGCGAAAGCCTACTTAGTCAACACCGGCTGGAATGGAACTGGTAAGCGTATTTCCATCAAGGATACCCGTGGAATTATCGATGCTATCCTTTCTGGAGCTATCTTAACTGCCCCAACCAAGAAGATTCCTTACTTTGATTTTGAAGTACCAACTGCCCTTCCAGGAGTTGATCCAGCAATACTAGATCCTCGTGATACTTATGCTGATCCAACCGTTTGGGAAAATAAGGCCTTAGACCTTGCTTCTAGATTCCAAAAGAACTTTGTTAAATATGAATCTAACGAAGCTGGTAAAGCTCTTGTTGCTGCTGGTCCAAAAACCACTAAGTAATTATTTTAAATTCTTAAGCCTAGAACGTGTCTAATCTAGATATATCTAGGCTTTTTCTTTTGCTTAAAAAGATTAATCCGTTAAGGACGTGTATCGATTTAGATAAAAGTAACATTTCTTATTCATTGCTTTGAAAATTAATCAACATAGCAATTATTCAACTTCTTTTTATGATTAATCATAAAGAAATCTATCTAATTTATTTGATTTGAAAAAGTACTTAAATTGCATTTAACTATTTTCGAGCAGGATTAATTATGAACGATAATGAAAGAGTTGAATTATTAGAAAAAGTTGATTGGATTTGTGAGACTTCTTCTCCTAAAGAAGATGAATATTATCTTTATAAAGCTAGTTTTGATTCAGAAGTGGAAGATGCCGAACTTCTTATAGCAGGAGATAGCGATGCTGTTATTTATTTAAACAACGAATTAGTTTACTTTGGAATATCTCCTTCTTATCCAGAACACCTAATCGGAGATAAAAAGTCTATTAAGTTGAATAAGGGCCATAACGATATAAAAATCGAAATGTACTATTTTGGTTCGAATGATTTTTCTTCCTACTGCAAAGGCGATTCAAAATTAAAGTTCGTTATTGTTTCTAGCGACTCCAAAATCATCTTAAAAAGCGATGAATCCATATTGTCTTGCAAACATCCAAACTACATTTCCCATTTAAAAAAGAGAATCACCCCTCAATTAGGTTATTCATATTGCTTTGACGCGAATGGAAAGGAAAACGAATTCCATAAGTCTTATGTAGTTAAATCTAGTTCAGATATCGAATTTAGGTTAAATAAGAAAATTGAGCTAAAGAAAAGGCTTCAATGCTCTGTAACTAGATTAGGCAAGGGCCATTATTTGATAGACTTCAATAAAGAGGTAGTGGGTTATCTTGATTTGGATTTTGTTTCGAATATAAAGCAAAAGATATTGATTGCTTATGCCGAGCATAAAGAAAATGAATCTATTACCTATCAAATTGAAGGCAGGGATTTCTCTTTTGAATATATTGCCAAAGAAGGAGAGAACAGATTTCTAGGTCTTTTCAAACGTCTAGGGTTACGTTACCTAGAAGTATTCGCAGAAGATGATATCGAAATTTCTTATTTTGGAATTAGGGAAGTAAGATACCCATTTATCAAGAAAGAATACAAAATAGACGACCCATTAGTTAAAAAAATATATGACACATGTGTCTATACATTGGAATGTTGTTATCACGAACATTATGAAGATTGCCCATGGAGAGAACAATGTCTATATGCGATGGATTCATTAAACCAAGCAGTCGCAGGATTTGTTTGCTTTGCCAATACGGAGCAACTCAAATCGTCGTTAATTTTAATTAGTCAAGATTATAGGAATGATCATCTTCTTTCTATTTGCTCACCTAGCAAATCATATTTAACCATCCCCTCATTCTCCCTTTATTACTTTTTTGCAGTAGATCTTTATTACCAACACACAAAAGACAAAGAAACATTAGAGAAGATTTATCCTAAACTAAAAGATTTAATTGGTACATTCTTTAAACAATATGAGAAGGGATTGATATATACATTTGACCATCCTGGAACGTGGAATTTCTATGAATGGCAAGATGGATTAGAAGGTGGCTTGATGCAAAAGCAATATAGGGTTGCTGATTTAATCATCAATGGATTATTTGTAAAAGCCTTAAGGAGCTTTGAAAGAATAGAACACGCCTTAGGAATAAATAATGATTATTCTTCGATTTATCTTGAAAATAGGGAGGCTGCAAGAAAGGAATTCCTCCAAGACGGTTTCTTTAAGATGAGCAAAGATGATTCCAGATGTTCTCAATACGGGAATGCCTTGGCTATATTGGTTGGATATGCAACAAAAGAAGAAGCAATTAATCTAGCAAAAGAATTAACTAATCCAGATACAAAGTTTATAAAATCAACCCTATCATCAAAGCCTCTTTTATATGATGCCTTGCTGGAAGTGGATAATTATTATTCGACTTTTGTTTTAAATGACATCAAGAAAGTTTATGGGAAGATGCTAGAAGAAGGTGCGACTACTTTCTATGAGACCGAACTTGGCTATAAAGACTTTAACAATGCAGGTAGCCTATGCCATGGCTGGGCTAGTCAGCCTATATGTTATTTCAATAGACTCGGTTTACTTAAATAAGTCTTTTCTTAAGTACTGATATTCTGATTCCCCTGGCTTTAGGATGCTTTTAGGTGGTTTAAATTAATTTTTAAACGCTCCTTTTTAACAGATTATATAAATATAAACGTCAAACAGTTTTCTGTATTTCTAGTATTTATTTAAACGGGTTAAAAAAATACTTTAAATTATCTTTGGAAGCCCTTACAATAGAAATATAGGGAAACAATATTTGCTCATTTAAGGAGAGAAATATGAAACAAATAAAAATCCGTAACATCGCATTAATGTGTTTGTCTACTTTAGTTTTGACTGCTTGTGGTGGTAAACCTACTACTCAAGACGGCGAGTATTCAATTGTAAAAATCGCTTTTGTTGAAGCTGGCTTTGGAAGGCAATTCCTCCTTGATTGGGAAGCCGACTATAACGAAAAACATCCTGATGACAAGATTAAATTAGATCTTGATGGTGATGCCCAAATGACTGTCAATATCTTGCCAAGACTACAAAACGGGACTAATTTACCTGATATCGCAATGGTTCTTCAAACAAACTGGCAACCTTGGACTGTCAATGGTTATCTAGAACCTCTAGACGATTTATATAACATGACTGTCGAAGGTACTAACCGCGCAGTTAAAGATTCTGTAGTTGAAGGTTTGCAAGACTTTGGAGAGGTCAAAGGAAAATATTATGCACTTCCATGGTCAGTTAACCCTTGTGGATTAGTTTATAACGCTTCAATGTTTGAGCAATATAAATGGAGCATTCCTACAACATTCGCTCAATTAGAAACATTGTGTAACAAGATCAATAGCGATAGTGCTGGTACTGTTGCCCCATTTTCTTGGAGTGGTGCAGTCGCATCTTATTGGGATTTCACGACATTGCAGTGGTGGGCTCAATATGAGGGTAGAGAAAAATGGAATGAATTCTGGAAGTTTGAATCCCCTGAAGTCTATAAACAAGAAGGAAGACTAAAAGCCCTCCAAGCATTTGAAAAACTAGTCTGTGGAGAAGATGGAGGCCCTAAGAATTCAATTCCAGGCGCAGCCGGGAAGAAATTCATGGAATCCCAAATGTCTTTTGTTAGAGGCGAAGCTGCCATGATGTCTAACGGGGCTTGGCTTGAAAACGAAATGAAGTCCTCCATGCCATCAAATTTCAAGATGCGTTTAATGAAGACTCCAACAATAGAAGGCACCAAAGAAGACTTACTATATTGCACCTCTGGAGACTTCATGGTTATTCCAAAGAAGGCCGCTAATAAAGAGGCTGCTAAGAAATTCTTGGCCTACACCTGCACCGAAAGCGCCCTAGAAATATTTACAAAATCAGCCGGAGGCATCCGTCCTTTCAAATATGAAAAGAACCCTTCGACAATTGAAGGCATCTCAGATTTTACAAAAGATTGCTGTTTGATGTGGGAAGAAGGAAAGAATGTCTACATGAATTCCAAATCCATCATGTATTACCAAAATACTCTCAATACTTGGCCAGGATACGGCGCTCCTTATTCAAAGATGATCCAAGAAGGCGATTCTGCCGAGACAGTCCATAACACAATCTATAACTTTGTTTCTAATAATTGGAGCAAGTTCCAAAAAGAAGCGGGGAACTTTGGAAAATGAAAAAGTTACTCAAATTAATTTCTTTAACAGCCTTTGGAGGGGTCTGCCTTATGTCTTGCAATGATGCCAATAAAATTAAATATGATGTTGTTCCAGGACAGCCAGATTTTGCATCCAAACAAGCTGAAAATGTTCTTCGTGTAGGTGCTTGGGTCGCTCCTCCAGCCGAAAACTGGAATAACAAAGGCAATGCAAATTTCATAACCCAAGAAAGATATAACGAAATTGCCGAAAGTGGGATTAATGTTATCTACGCCCTTTATGAAATCGGTAATAGAACTGCTATGAAGAACGCATTGGAATATGCTAAAAATGCCGGCATTGAATATCTAGCAAGAGACTACATTGATTTGGATCCTGATCTCCTTGAATTAGAAAAGGGTGATTTGCATAACATTACAAAATCCTATGATGATGCTGAAGCTTTGCGTGGATTTTTGGTTACTGATGAGCCTGGTGCTTCTAGATTTGATTCTCTTGCAAAGTTAAAAGAATTATATGAACAAGATTATCCTGGCAAGGAATTCTATGTAAATTTATTCCCTACATATGCCTTAACTAGCCAAACTCAAACCGATTCCTATGCCGAATATATTGATCTTTATATTCAAAAACTAAAACCAAAATTCCTTTCATACGACCATTATTCAATGACTGAAGACATCTATGGCAATAAATCATTGACTGAAGACGTTTTGTGGAATCTTGAAATAGTGGCTAACAAATGCAAAGAAGCCGGGATTGATATGTATACCTTTGTTCAGGCAATGAGTTTTGACAAGAATACTAGAATCCCAAATGAGGCCGAAGTCCGCCATCAAGTAATGACTGAATTGGCATATGGATCCAAGTCTATTCAGTATTTCTGTTATTGGACTCCACTTGAATTTGGCGAAGAAGCATCCCCTTCAATGATTACAAAAGATGGAAAGAGAACCGATTTATATAATCATGTAAAGAACGTTAATAAAGACTTGATGAGCATGGACGAAGCTTATCTAGATTTCTCTTGGGTTGGCACGATGCCTGTTGTAGGGAGTGAGGTTTCAGCCACTCCACGCCAAATAGAGATGTGCCAACAATCGCTAGAAAAGATTGATGCTATTTCTAATATAAGTTGTTCTCAAAATACTTTAATTGGTGCTTTTGAGAATAAAGAAGGAAGGGATGGGTTCATTATTTCTAACTTCTCTGATCCTTCCGAACTTAAAAAAGATGTCATTAGCCTTGACTTCAACGGTGCGACACATGCCCTTGTTTATCATGGCGAAAGCAAAGAAGTAGTTGAACTAAATTCCAATAAATTCGAAATCACTCTAGATGAGGGAGATGGAATATTTGTTATCCCATTTGTTAAGTAAATTATGGACGAGGTCGGAACGTTAAAATTACATAAGCCCAAGAAAAAGCATAATTGGGGCAGGACAATATTCATTATATGTATGATTGCCTACCCTCTTTTGCAATTCCTTGTTTTCTGGGCTTACGTTAACATCGACACGATAGTAATGTCTTTCCAAAGACTAGATTACGAATTAGGAGAGATATTTGTAGGCTTAGATAACTACAAATGGGCGTTTGAAAGATTGACTAGCCCAGACGAGCCGGATTTAAGAAACTCAATTATAAATTCCATATATCTATTCCTAAGCAATAACTTTGTCTTGCTCCCTGTTTCTATTTTCTGCGCTTATATCCTTCAAAAGAAGGTGCCTGGATCTAAAGCTTTCAGAGTTATATTCTTCCTTCCAAACATTATCTCTGTCGTTGTTTTGACTATGTCATTCTCGTTCATGATTGATTCAACGTTTGGACCAGTTAATGAAATTCTTAAAGCCATAGGGTTAGGTGGGATAATTCCTAAAAACGGATGGTTAGGAGATAAATCAACTGTAATGTGGATGGTTCTCTTCTATTGCTTATGGGCCGGAATTGGTTATAACGTTGTCTTGCTCTCAGGTGCGATAAATCGTATTCCTACTGATATTTTTGAAGCTGGGAAAATGGATGGAATTGGGTTATGGAGAGAACTTGTCCAAGTTGTAACCCCAATGATTTCAGGAACAATTACTACCTTATTTGTTTCCGGCGTATCTGTCATTTTTACTCTCTTTCTGCAACCGATGTTATTAACAGGAGGAGGGCCATATGATGGGCTTTCTTCTACCATTGCCTTATTCATCATGAATTTAGTTAATGCAAATCAATTATATAAAGCCGCTGCTGTTGGAATGATATTTACCATCATAGGTATCCCATTAATCCAATTAATTAAGTGGCTATTGGAGAAGTTCTTCCCTGCCGTTGAATATTAATTATTTTGGGCAATAGCCCGTTTGTATATTTACTGAAAGGAGTGAAAAATCACATGAAAGGTAAATTACTCTTAATTCCTGGAATGCTACTTGCCTTAGGCGCAATTGCAGCAGGGATATCTCAACCAAAAGCGACATCAGCCGCAACATTCCTCGACTCGACAGTTAGCGAAGGATTTCCTAATGGCATCACAACTGAAACTTTCGATGTCATAAAAGGAAGCGAAGGGGCATTTAATTTTGTTGATAAAAGTGGCTCCGTCACCTTATCGACCATGAACTATAATGATGGATTCTTTAGGACAAAGGAACCCTTGACTGTCGGTGAAGGTAAATCTACCGTCGTAGAATTCTCTACCTCCGATTATGATAGCGCAGGCTTCTTATGCATTGGCAAAGGCGCTACCAATTTCGGTGGATGCTGGGGCGATATGGTCATGCTTCAACTAAATGGAAATGTTGCAATTACAGCAACGAATATAGTCCCATTTACTGCAGAAGGTACTCAAACACAGTGGCAAGCACTCAATACATATATTAACGGTTCCTATCGAATGGTATTCAATGCCGATGGATCAGCTGAATTATATGGAAAAGTAGCGGGAGGGGAATATAGCCTAATTTGTTATTGGGCCACTGGTGTTTTTACTTCCGTCGGCAGTGGCTATGTTGCCTTTATGGGTAATTCTTTTACTGGCTCCGTCACCTTAGACAATATCAAAGTTGGGCTTGCTGATAATAAAGATTTGGCTAATTTAGCCTATGTTGTTGAAGAAGATTTCGAGATTCCTGGAACTGATAAGTTTGTCATGGACTCGGCTATGATTAACCAAGCTAAATGTACTCGCAATGATCCTGCTAAATATCTAGTCGCCTCTTCTCCAGATAGCGGGGCCGGTATTATTTACAAGACACCTTATACAAGAGGAGAAAATTCTAATAAAGTCGTTTCCGTGACTGCTACATTAGCTCTTGAAACATTAGGAGAAAAAGCTATTGGAATTGGCACCGGCCTAAATGGAGAAGTAGCCGATGCGACAACTGCCAATTTTGTTGGAATTAGGAAAAACGGAACTGCTAACGAGCTAGTTTTATATGTCGGTGGCGAACTTAAAGCTAGCGAATCTTTAGGGGAAACTTCCTTGGACGGAAAGAGTGCAAAGCTAGAGTCTTCTATTACATATGACGGAACTTCATATACTGTTACAGGTACATTTGGAGCAAAAAGTGTTTCTTCTAACACTACTTTCGGAGAAGGAAGAGTTGGGATCGCTTTCTTAGGAAACGGTACTACTTCTAGCAAGATTTCAAAAATAGAGATTTCAAATTACAAAGGAGTAGTTAAGTCCGGACGTGATTTGGCTCCAACTTTCGAAGGCGGCAAGATTGACCATAACTGGACTTATAAATCCACAACCTTAGATGGCGGTAACGTTATCGAAGAAGACAGACATGTCTATATTCAAGAAGACGGCATGGTCAGATTCAAGGACTCTGCCGATGGATCTTATTTCGCAACCAAACACGAATACGCTAATTTTGATTTGGAATTTGCTTGCAAGAAACAGCAACTAGAAGAAGATGATGATGGCAACGTCACACCGGCATCTACTTGGATTGGCGTTTCGCTAGGAAAAGAAAATCCAAGCGACCCATTCACTAGTTCTGGGCTAATTTATTTCGGAGTTGATACAGTAGACTCCCTCCTAAATGGGCAAGGTGGCGATAGAGGCTGGTGCGGCGCTGACACATTGATGCTAAACGAAGCCAATAAGGATGTTATGATGAAAGTCCATATCAGGGCAGAAGATGGCTTGGTAAAGACTTGGTTAACTAATCCCAAAAATGCTGAAGGAAATCCAATTCTAACTAGATATAACTGGGACACTGCTGGATATATTTCATTCGTTTCAACTGCAGGTGGCAATTTCTGGATTGATGACATCAAGTTAACTAACCTTGATGGAGGGACTCCAAATAAAGCCCCAGTTGCAGTAGATTCCTCTTTCGATGTAAACGCCGGAGAAACTCTAACCGAAGCAGTCGTTGCTACTGATGAAGATGAAGGCGAAACCCTTACATATCAATTGGTAGAAGACAATACTTCTTCTAAGGGGACGTTGACCTTTAATGAAGATGGTACATTCAATTATGTTGCTAAAGATGATGCGGCTACAGGAGATGTAACATTTACCTATAAGGCCTTTGATACCGAAGATTATTCCGAAACCAAGACAGTTACAATTCATGTAGCTGAAAAAGTAGTGGAACCAATCGAATCTTCCTCAACTTCCCCAACCCCAACTACAAGCGAAGATAGTGTAGAACCAACCCCATCTACTTCCGAGACTAGTTCAACTAGCAAAGGAGGATGTGGCGGTGCAATTGTTGGTTCTTCTATTGCTGCGGTTAGTATTCTAGGTGCAGTAGGCATAATTGCTGCCAAACGCAAAAAAGAAAAATAATATGAAATAATAATTATTCCTAGGGGGCGTAGTTATCTATGCCTCCTAGGAAAGAAAGAAACATTTATGGAGATAAGAAGGAATATCAAAAAAAGCAAAAGCGTGAGGGACCCTGTGTCATTAAGGATAGCCAAGGGCATCATGTTCGTTGTCTTTTTCATCTACGCGGCAAGCCTTATTTTTCCTTTTGTCTGGATGTTTCTTAATATGTTTAAGACCAATGCCGAATTCTTCCAGGATGTATGGAGTTGGCCGAAAGATTTCTCTAATGGATGGATTAATCTAAAAACCGTCTTGAATAGGAAAATGATGGGTTCTAATGTCTGGGAAATGACATTACGTAGCTTCTTTATTGCTACAATCGGAACTCTTCTTTCTTTAGCTAGTGCGTCTTGCGTTGCCTATGTAGTTGCTAAATTTAAATTCTTCGGGAGAAATGCCTTATATATATTGGCAGTTATGGTTATGGTTGTTCCTACAATTGGATCGACTTCTGCAACCTATAAATTAATCGGCGACCTTGGGTTATATGACAACATATTAGCGTTAGTCTTGCTCTATTCTGGTGGATTTGGTTTCCAATTCCTACTGCTATATGGGGCATTTAAATCAATAAGTTGGTCTTATGCTGAATCAGCTTATATAGACGGGGCGAATGAATTGACCGTATTTATTAAGATAATGCTTCCAATGGTTTTGCCTTCATTAATCCCGTTAGGAATACTTAATTTCATCGGATTCTGGAATGATTATTATACCCCGTTCCTATATTTAAAGAACAATCCAACCTTGGCAGTAGGGTTACAGGCTTATGTAAACCAAATGCAATACGATGCCAATTGGCCTGCCTTATTTGCCTTGATGCTATTTTCGATGCTACCAATAATCATTATTTTCATCGCATTCCAAAAACAAATAATGGCTAACGTTACTACAGGAGGATTAAAAGGATGAGCAAATCAATTAAGCCATTTGCCTTGTTTCTTTTATTAACATTGACTAGCTGCGGCGGGCAAGTAATTACTTCTAGTTCCTCTAACGAAGAAAAAGAAACGAATTCATCTAAAGAAGATGAAGAGAAACTAAAACTCAACCAGGAAGTTAATTTATTTACATATACTTTTCCGTCTTTAGATAAAACTACCATGCCTATTAGCGGTTGGTGCTCCCCTTGGTCGATGGGTGATAAGGATTATATTAACCAAGAACAGTTTGCCATGATTAAAGAAGCTGGCCTCAATTCGATATATGGGTTATATGAAACCGCTGGTTTATCAATGGCCAATATTAAAAGGGCTCTTAGATTAGCGGAGGATAATGGCTTGGTTTATCTTCCTAGAGATGAAAGAGTAGGGGCATTAAGCGAAGACATTGATGCATTCAAGGAAGCCATGGATGAATTTACTTCCTATAAATCATATGGTGGTTCATTGATTATGGATGAACCGGCCTTGAACAAATTCCAAGGTCTAGTAAGTGGGAGGAAGGCTTTTAGAAGCTATTATTCCAAATACTGTTATTATGTTAATTTGTTCCCTAACTATGCGACTAGCGATCAACTTAGCGGGGTCACTGGACAGCCACTTAGCTATGAACAATACCTAGAATCGTTTTTAAAAACTGTCCAACCCCAGATACTTAGCTTTGATTTTTATGGTTTAAGAAAAGAATTTCCGTCTATATCTGGTGGCTATTTCGATCAGTTATATCTAGCATCAAAATTAGCAAATAAATATAAAGTCCCTTTCTGGCCTTTTATCCAGGCCGGATCGTTTGATAGCTGGACAGTAAGAGTTCCTACTAAAGTTGAAATTGATTGGCAAGTTGGCTCTAATCTAGTTTATGGGGCGAAAGGAATCCAATATTTCTGCTATATGACCCCATATGAAGTAGATGATGCCCTTTGGAGAGGCAATTTCGTAAATAAAAATGGTGAAAAGACCGAATTATTCCCATACTTCCAATTCATAAACAAACAAATTGCTTCCATGGATGAAATATTGATGATTTCTTCTAGAGTTGCCTTGATGCAATTTGGTTCATCTCCTGATGAATTTAGTAATGAACAAAAAGCAGAATTCGTTACTTCTTTCCGCGAACTCAAAAACGTTGATACCGAATCTGATTTACTTATCGGGGTATTTGACCATGGGGGAAAATCTGCCTATTACGTATTCAATAATTCTTTGACTAGCAAAGGGAAGGCTAAGTTAAATTTCTCTAGTTATGTCAGGGCGAATAAATACCAAAATGCCTCTATAGAAGAGGTTAAGGGTTCTTCTTTGGAGTTAGATTTAGAGCCAGGGGAATCCATATTAATTGATTTACTTAACTACGAAAATTGAAAGGAGTAGTTACATATATGAAAAAGAATTTAATTTTGATGTTAGGGGCAATCTCATCATTCACTTTATTTTCTTCACTTTCTAGCAATGCCGTTGTTACTAAAGCAGAAGAAATAGATTTGACACCAAATTTCGATGAGGATTTCGAATCTTATGTAATCGAAACCCAAAACGAAGGTACTAGGGCTGATATCAATGCCAAATGGACTAATGGGTGGTATGAAAAGACTGGCGATAATAACGAGACTGCAGGCCAGGCTAATAGATTCTATGTAACAGAAAGTCCAACCGATCCTAGCAATAAAGTATTAAGAGTAGACACGGCTTCATATATGGAGTCCTTCTTCTATTTGACTATGAAGGATATATACGTCAAGAACTTTAAGTTATCTTATGACTTATATCAAACCGTACCAACTGGTGCCTGGACGGGCTTTAATTTTAGAAAGCCAACAGATGGCAGATATAATGGCGTTACTAATGTCATGATGGTAGTTAGAAGCTGGGAAGCCAGTAGCTTTGGTGTGCAAACCTATAGAAGTGTTGATGCTTCTTTTATGAATGTTGAAATGACTAATGCAGACGGGACTGCCGAAGCCACTCCATATAATGCGAGTAATTTCACTGACTTTGCAGGTGCAGTAAATACTTGGCTAAAAGTTGAGATGTCAGTTATTGATACTGAATTTAGCATTTCTATAAACGGTCACGTATTAGGCAAAACTACAATTGCAAAGAAGACTGCCCAAAACTATGGTTATGTTAGCTTGGTATCCTGTGTTTCCGATGCTTATTATGATAATATCCATTTGGAAAACCTCGATGAGAAGCCATATACCCCAAATCCAGAACCAATTGATCCCGAACATAAGGCTCCTACAATCGAAAATAATGTTATTGATGCAACTTTAGGAGAAGCTGTTACTATCGATTTCAATTTATATGGCGAACAAGTTACAAGCATCAAGCAAGCCGTTAATGAATTATTATCCCAATATTACACAGTTGACGGAAATAAAGTTACCATCTCTAAAGATTATCTAGAAAAGCTTGGCGAAGGAAGGTGGACTTTCATTTTGACAACAGAAGGTGGAAGTGTTGGGTTTACAATTTCCCTTACTAAAAAAGCTGAAACGCCTTCAACTTCAACTTCTGAACCAACTACATCAAATGTAGAAACTAAAGGCGGTTGCGGTGGTGCAATTGTTGGCTCTTCTATTGCTGCAGCAGTCGCTTTAGCAGGCTTAAGTGTCTTCGCTATTAAAAGAAAGAAAGATAATTAATTAGAATGAAACTCGCCTCCATCTTTTCTCCATACATGGTATTTCAACAAAATGAAGTATTTTCAGTATGGGGGAATAGTTGCAATAAAACTATCAAGGCGAAACTAATAAATCTAGTTAGCCTAGTAGAGATTCCTCCTTTAAACATAAATCTCGATGGAGGCGATTTCAAAATCTCTTTTCCTCCTTTAAAAGGCAGTTTCGATCCATATTCATTAAGAATAACTTCAGATGATGAAAATATAGAAATATCTCCTATTTATTGTGGCGATTTATTTTTATTCATAGGTCAATCAAATATGTCTATTTCTTTATCCATGATGGAAGATAAGGAAAAGACAATTAAAAACGTTAAAGGAAAAGAATTATATGTTCTCAATCTAGAAGACGAAGATGTAACCAAGGAAGGGTATATCAATAGACCTATTAAGCCTAAAAAAGATATTTGCGAAGAATGCAAATGGAAGAAATTAAGAGGGGACGTGTTATTAAAATCGAGTGCTTTAGTTAGCATGACCCTAGAAAGGATTTACCCAAATCTAAATTATCCTTTAGGGGCAATTTCTGCATCTACTGGAGGAATATCAATTGATTCTTTTCTTGATGAAAACACGATTGAGAATAATCCTGAAATAAAATCCTATCTTATAAGTAGTGGCAAATACATCAAAGACAAATCTAAATGGAATAGTTTTGGACCAGGTAATTACACTCAGCAATCAGGATTCTATAATGAAAAAATAGCCCCGTTAAAAGGATTAAAGTTTAAGTCCATTATTTATTATCAAGGAGAGAATTCCTGCTTTGATTTTGCTTCGGGCCAATATTTTAAAAGGGCCTTAACATCTCTAGTTTATTCCTATAGGGATTATTTTGAAGAAGAAATCCCATTTGTAGTTTTAGGCATTGCAGACGAATATTATCCATATGGAGATGGATGTGGTTTGCTCTATATCCAAGAAGCAATTTCTTCCTTGTCTATTAAGGATACTTATTATGCTCCTATTTTTGATATTTATCCTAAATGGTTAGTTAAAGACGGCAATCAAGTAGACCATCCAATTCATACGGTTAGTAAAGGCGAAGTAGCATCTAGAATTGCATTTATTTTAGAAAGAAACATATACGGGTCTAACGGATTTAATTATCCACGTGTAAAAGGTGTAACGATTGAACGTAATTCAATACTTCTTGAACTAGATATAAAAGATGATGAATTAGAACTAGGTAAGGAATATTTTGGCTTTGCCATTGCTAATGAAGATAAGGTATTTTATCTAGCAAAGGCTATTTCTATTGAACCAAAGAAAATAAGAATATATTCGCCTTATGTAATAAAGCCGATTTATTTTACTTACGCGTTTACCCATTATTCTTATTTGTGCGATTGCAAAACTATAAAAGGCTATCCATTAAGCCCATGTAGGAATTTCTTGTCAGAAGTCGATAGGAAATTATTTGATCTAGATTACATAATTTCAGGGCTAAGATTCCCAGCCATTATGGAAAATAATTTTGGCGCAAGTGTAGGTGGGGGATTTGATGTCCCTACTTTTGAAATGGGTGAATACATAAGAAACCAAGTTGGAACAATTAATGTAAAGGGTGGGGAGCTCAGCTGCTTTACTTCAATTACCAATGATTCTTATTTCTATACATCTATCGCGTTTAATCTAGGGTTATCAGGCTGCTTTCATAGACTTGCTTATTACCCATATCTAGCTATTGATATTAAATCCAATAGGAAAATTTCATTCATGGGTGCCTTATTTAGAATTAATGGCAATATTTATAAATTTGATTCTACAAGTAAGGAAGTAACTTCCGCTTATAAGACATTTTATCTAGACCTAAATAATGTTTTAGATGGTTCAGAAGGTCCGACTAAAATTGATAAATCATTAATTGAAAGTCTTTCTAAGATTGAATTCTATTTTCATGCAGACAAAGAAAAAAAGGTCAACATTTGCATAAAAAATATACGTATATGCGAACAAAATGAAAAACAAAGAGAAGAAGAAAATGATAGAATAATAGACAGCATGCTTCAGCTTCCTGGGAGATAGATATGAAAAACTTTGATACATTTGCCTTTATGGTTGATTGTTCTAGAAATGGGGTTTTGAATGTTGAGTCGGTTAAAAGATTAATCCGTTTATTAAAGAAAATGGATTATAACGCTTTAATGCTCTATACCGAAGATACTTATGAAGTTGATAAAGAACCTTATTTTGGCTATCTCCGTGGAAGATATAGCGTTTCTGATTTAAAAGAGATCGATGAATATGCAAAAAAGCATGGGATTGAATTAATTCCTTGTATCCAAACTCTTGCTCATTTAAATCAAATATTCCGTCATGAAGATTATTCTTCGATTAACGATATAAATGACATCTTACTAGTAGATGATGAAAGAACTTATCAATTAATTGATAATATGTTTTCTTCATTAGAAAAAGAATTTACCTCTAGAAGAGTTCATATTGGAATGGATGAAGCTCATTTATTAGGACTAGGTAAATATAAAGAACTACATGGTTATCAAGATAGAACCGACATATTTATTAGACATCTAAATAAAGTAAACGAAATAGCAAAGAAACACGGATTCAGCGTAATGATGTGGTCTGATATGTTCTTTAGATTAGCGTCTAATAATTCTTCTTATTACAACATCGACGCCAAGATGGATCCAAACAAATTAAAAGATGTTCCTAAGGATGTCTTGCAAGTCTATTGGGATTATTACCATAATGACAAGAGCATCTATGACAAGATGATATCTCTCCATAAGGAAATAAATTCCAATTCGCTTTATTTTGCTTCTGGCGTCTGGACTTGGGCTGGATTTGCCCCTTTATTAAGCAAGGCAGAAGAGACCATTGCCCCAGGAATTAGAAGTTGCATCGATAACAAAGTTAGAAATGTCATCATGACTGGCTGGGGTGATAACGGGGCTGAATGCTCAATGTTTTCATCCGTTACATCATTATTCTTTGCCTCAGAAATCGCCAAGGGAATTAACGATATAAATAAAATCAAAGAAGATTTCTTTAATGTCTTAGGTTATAAGTATGATGATTTGAAATTATTAGAAATCCCTAATCAAATAACTAACCCAGGTGAGGGAGATGACCCTAAATTAATTAACCCATGTAAGTATTTTCTCTATAATGACCCATTGCTAGGTATATTTGATAACAGGGTTGATTTTAATGACGAAACCCTGTTTGAAAAACATGCGAAGAAATTAACCGAAGTAAGCTTTAGATGCGGGGAATATAAGTATATATTCGATTATCTTTCATCTTTATGTCATCTCTTATCAATCAAGGTTTCTTTAGGAGTTAGATTAAGGGATGCTTATCAAAAAGGTGACAAAGAAGAATTAAAGAACCTATTGCCCAGAATTGAAGAATGCATCAATAGATTAAGCGACTTCTCTACCCAATATAGAAAAAGATGGATTATTGATAACAAGCCAATTGGAATGGAAGTAGGGCAACTTCGCCTTGGTGGATTAAAAGCAAGATTAGAAGAAACTAGACGTGTAGTAATTGCCTATACGAATGGAACAATAGATAGAATCGAAGAATTAAGGGAAAAGATATTGCCTATAAGTAAAAAAGAGTCTAACCCTAAGAGTGCGATTTGCTATAATTGTTACAATTCAAATGTTTCAAATAACATTTTGTGATACTTAAATGAAAAAAGAAAAAGCAGCTATATTAAAATCGCCTTCTAACATTAGAATTGCAAACCAAATAGTAGTAATGGATTGTATCCGTGAACGCCCTATTAGTTGTATCGAGCTTTCTAAAAAGCTTTCTTTGTCCAACCCTGCATTAAAACTCATTACTGAGGAATTGTTAGAAGAGAAATTAATCGTTCCTTATGTAAATCTTAATAAAGGTAAAAAGGGTAGAGGCAGGCAAAGGGTGCTTTATACAGTGGATAATGATATTGGGGTTTTTGCTGCGATTGATTTATCTGGTAGAGATATGGTCTTTTGCATTAGCGATGCTTCTAACCAAATATTGATTAGAGATACAGTCAAACATGTTATTTATATCGATGAAGATGTTTTAAAAGAGATTTCTAGAAAACTAAAAAACATGCTTCTTTCAGATGTTGTTAATAATCGTCCATTGCTAGGAATATGTATTTCCTCTCCTGGTAAATTCGATAAGCTTACACACGATTTTATCTCCGCTCCTAGAGTCAAGGATTGCAGGACACTTAATATCCAAAAATATTTTGAAAATGAATTCCATGTTCAATGCGAAATGTTTAACGATATCAACCTAGGCTTAGCAGGGGAAGCAAGGTTTGGTTCTATCCCTAAAGATGCGAAGAATGTATTCTTTGTATTTATTGATATAACTTCTGGATCTTCTTTGATGTTTAATGGAGATTTATATACTGGGTCTAATGGATTTGCAGGTGAAATGGCAAACATAAATGAAGTAGATGATTGTTCTAGAAACTATTTAGGACGTTTCTTTACAATTACTGACATCTATGCTGAGATTCATGAACTTTCAAAAGATAGCAATGATCCATTCTTTAAACAGGATGTTTTCCAATTAAATGATGTAGTCGAACGTTACAAGCAAAATGATCCAATAGTTTCAAAAGCAGTTGATAAATCCGCTAGGGTAAACGCCTTGCAATTGCTATATATCGCTAACTTATTAGATTTAGATTATATCTGCATCGATGGAAGAATCCTTGATTTCGGCAAAGAATATTTTGAGACCTTGCTTCGCTATTTCAGGTTATATGACAAGAACTTCAATACAGTTCAAATAATTACATCTTCATTGAACCACGATTCAAATCTACTAGGGGCTGTATATCAAGCTAGCAGCAAATATCTATTGTCTAAATTTGCTGAAATGGCAAAGAAGAGGACTAATTCTGAAAATTATGGCGCCATCTCGTACTTCGCAAATAGAGTCCAATAAACGAATAAAACTAAAATTTGATGATGTTTCTAGCGAATATATCAAAAGAAAGAAACATAACATTGTTTTAAGACATGTTTCTTTCGAAATATATGAAGGTGAATTTATTTCTTTGCTTGGTCCATCTGGGGCAGGAAAGTCAACTTTAGTTAAAACGATATTAGGTCTTCAGGATTATGGGGGAAATATCTATCTAGATGGTAACGACATCGAGTCGATTCCTTTGCGAGAAAGACATTTAGCCTATATTGCCCAAAGACGCATCCTTTATCCTTCAATGACTGTTTACGATAATATTGCTTTTCCTTTAAAGAATCTAAGAATGGATTCTAATTACATAAAGGAAAGAGTATTGGAATTGGCCAAAAAGTTTGATATAGAGCTACTTTTGCCAAGAAGAATAAAGCAACTTTCCATAGGCCAACAACAAAGGGTTGCTCTTGCTAGGGCCATGGCAAATAATGCCTCATTATTTATATTTGACGAACCTTTCGCATCTATTGATGTAGCTAGTAAACAAGAGATTTGGCATAACTTAAAAGAACTATCTAGTTTAATAGATGGAACCTTTCTTTTTATTACGCATGATTTAAAAGAAGCTAGCGCTTTTTCTGATAGGCTAATCATATTAAACGAAGGGGAAGTTGAACAAGTTAGGACAATAGATGAAATAATTAGAAAACCAAAGACCGAATTTGTTTCTTCTTTATTTAGTAACGATACTTTTGATATCGAGGAGATTAGAAATGGAAAGTAAGTTCTATTCTTTAGAAGAAGAAAACAAAGTTAGAAGCAAAATCAAACTTGTTTCTATAATCATGTGTATCGTTTTTCTTTTGGGAATAGGGATTTCTTTGTTATTTTATTTTCTTGCTAATAGAAGCAATTATGTAGTTTATGAAGTCCTTCTATGCATCTTCTTCTCTTTGTTTCTGTGTTCTTTGTTTTTTATAGGAACATATTATTTAGCTCCTTTAGTCGGAAAGTTATCTCTAATCAAGGAAATTAGAAAAGTATCTACTTCAACCTATCAAATTGAATCATTTAAAATTGAGGATATATCTATATTCGTTCATGAAGTTGAATTTGTTACTTTCAAGGCAGTTAGCGAAGGGAAAACAAAGTCTTTCTATATAGAGAAAAGATTAATTTCCTCTCTAGAAAACAAGAAAATAGTGGAGGCACGTATTCAAAATAGATATGTGACATCAATCAAATATGAATAAATCTATCAAGCGTCACATATTTAGATATAGCTTTGTATATCTATTATTAATTGTTTTATCTATTGCTTTATGGACTTGGCTAGTCCCTGCAAAAGTTAGATACAAAGCAGATGAAAAAGTAGGTATTTTTGCTGGTGTTAAAAGCGGGGATGAATCTTTATTTACTTCCGTTATTGAAAAAGAAGAAATAGAGACAATAAAGCAAATAGATGTCTATACTAGCGATCCTTCTTATTCTTTGTTTGGGACAATGATATCTTCAGTTGGACAGCATTCCTGTGATTTCTTTCTTTTGCCTATTGGATATTTTGATAACAACATTATTTCTTCATTATGTCTTGAAATAGATGAAAGCCTTCTAAAAGAAACTTTTGGGGATAAATACGACTATTATTCCCTTGATTCAAAAACGTGTGGACTTAAATTATTTAAGGAAGATGGTTCCTTGTTTTTAAATGACTTCATTAGTTATGAAGATGAATTAAGCAAGGAATATATTCTTGTATTTAATAAGACATCCGTGAACAACATGTCACTTCATAAAGATAAAAATGGAAAGACTGATAATGGGGTGAAAGCAGCAAGGGCTTTGCTAAATTATGAAAAAGAATAAGGGAAAGAAGAAAAATAGTATATTTGTAAATTATTCTACCAAGGATTTTACAATTGAGAACTTGCCTCATAATAGGGTAGAAGTTTTTGCCGATTTATTTAAATCTAGGTGGAGGGTATTGCTAAGTAGTGGGGTGATTATGTTTTTATTCTCCTTGCCTTTAATTGCTTCGATTCTAGGTTTAAACATAATGTCTTCTTCTTTATATGCTTCCTATCTAGAAGGAAAAATAGAAGCAGGAATATATCATTCGAATCTATTCATTCTTAACGTTGCCTTTAGCGTCGTTAATCTATTTTGCTTATTGCTTCTTTCTGTTCCTTTCGCAGGTTTAGAAAAGGTGTTTAAGATAATGGTTTATTATGAAATGTTAGATTTTAAAGCCGACTTCTTTAAAGGAATAAAGGAAAACTTAGGGCAAACCTTTGTTTTGGTTTTGTTCTCCTCCTTTGCATTCACTTTATCAAATGTTTTAGTAATCTTTCTTCTTTCTAGCGGGTCGAAAGGATTTGCTTCCACGATGGCATTTTTCGCTCCTTTGATATTGCTTTTTATCTTTATCATGCCTTCTTACTTTTTGTCTATTTGTTCAACCCCAATTTATAAAAATTCCATGTGGGTTAATTTTAGGAACGGGTATTTATTATATTTTGCTTCATCTTTACCAACTTTAGGCTTTTCTTTGATTTTAATCGCCCCTTTATTCCTTTTGTTATTAGGCAACCTATATGTTGTTCTTATAACCATGGCTTTATATTTCCTTCTTTATTTCCCTCTAGGATTCCTTCTTTTCTATATTTATTCAACATATGTATTTGATAAAGTGATAAACAAGATTTCCTATCCTGAACTAGTAGATAAAGGTATCTATAGGACAAAAAAGAAATAATCTATCCCACATGTATCCATAATTTAAATGAATTGATAGCTTTTTGATTATTTTGTGATTGAAATGCTATATTATTAACCTATGTATAAAATCATTATTGCCGACGATGAAGAGGCAGTCAGAAACCGCTTGCTTTCATTACTAGAAAAACAAAAAGAAGACTTTGAAGTCATTGGATCATACCAAAATGGTTACGATGCTTTAGAAGCAGGGGTGTCGTTAACTGATTTGGATTTGCTTATAACCGATATCAAGATGCCTTTTATTACAGGTTTAGAATTAGCTAAAACCTTAAAAGAAACGCATCCATTACTTCAAATAATAATTCTTTCTGGCTTTGATGATTTTGATTTTGCTAAACAAGCGATTAATCTAGATGCCGTTGCTTATCTATCTAAACCATTGTCTTTTGAAGAATTACGTCAAGCATTAGCTAAGGCTAAAGAAAGACTAGATAAATCAAAAGATATAAATAGAGATATTAAAAAACTACAAGAACATAGACAGACATTAAGGAAAGTAGAACAAAATGCTGATTTACTAAGATTATGCACCTTGAAAACCATTCCAGATAAATTATTAGAAAAACTAGAAGCGGACGGGATTGATTTAAAAGATAAATATATTTCTATTGCCTTATTTGATTCGGATAAGGAAGAAGAATCTCTTACTTATGAAGACATTGAATTGTCTAGGTTCTATCTAGAAGAAAATCTAAATACCGCTTTTAAGGATTCCTTATCATTCTTTACTTTTGAACCATCATCTTCTTTAGGTGTTCTATTTGTAAGTGATAATCCTCTTACTAGAGATGAACTAGAAGGAAAACTATCCTTTATATTGGCTAAGATTAAAAGAAGCTGCGGATTAAGTTTTTCTTGTGCAGTTAGTGAATCTAGTCATATGGGAGAAGAAGGATTTAGCTATAGAAGATTATTTAGACATACTAGATGGGCACTTGAATATAGGACCATCATGGGCGAAGGGCTCCTTCTTTTCTATGATGATTTAGCCTTCCGTCAGGCTGGGTTAGGTAAAGTAGATGATAACGATTTTAAAAACATTGGCTATGCCTTGCTTTATGGCAAGAAAGAAGAAGCAAAAGAATTAAGTAGAAAATTAATAGAAAAACTAGGGAGTATCGATTATAAAGATTCCTATTCATTAATCATTAATAACCTATTTGATTCAATGCTAAAAAGTTGCATTGCCTTGGATAAATTATATGCAACATATCGACCCCATGTAGCGTTAATCAACGAACTTTATTCGAAAAAGGGATTAGAATCGACATGTGATTTCTTTGATGAACTTATCGATATGGTTCTAGAAATCAATAACGGGGCACGTATAAGCGGATTAGACAACGCCTTCATTCTTATTAAGAAATATATTGATTTCAATTATGCGAATAGTTCTATTTCTATTGAATCTCTTTCAAGTGAACTAGGTTATTCTTCATCCTATATATTCGCGATTTTAAAAAAGCACGGGACTACCTTTACTAAATTATTGACCAATAGAAGAATGGAAGAAGCTAAACGCCTTCTTTCTGATCCAAATATCAAGATGGCCCAGATCGCCCATGATATTGGATATGATGATCCATATTATTTCTCCCATTGCTTTAAGAAATGCTTTGGGATGTCACCATTGGAGTTCCGTAAACAATGAAGAAAAGGAAACCAAAATCACTATATTTTTCATTGTTATTGCCTCTAGAACTGATTCTAGTTATTTTGGTTGGTTCTATTGTTGCTAGCGCTAATTTTATCTACAAAGAAAATGTTGAAACTACTTCAAATCAAAACCTTAGAACTACTGGAGAGCAGTTATTAGGCACCTATGATGCCTATTTCTCCCAGATATTTAAGAATAGCGATGTAGTTATCTCTTCTTTTAATGAAACTGATGACCCGTCTTCTTTTAAAGTAAAGATGGATGCTACTTTTTCTGGTTTATTATCTTTAAAAGAAGAAGTAATTGGAACATCTATCTATAATGCGAATGACGGGGCTTTAATTACAAGTGCAGGCAAAATAGAAGCTAGTAGCAACGCTAAAAACGAAGGATGGTTCAAACAGACGTTCTCGACTAATGAAAATAAATTAATACCTATCCTTACTCTTCCTTCTGCTCCAAATCCAGTCTACCCATATATGTTTACTCTTTCTAGATATGCTAGTTATGATAGGGATTCTTCTTTTGATGCGGTTATACGTATTGATTTTAGTTTCAATCAAATCGTAAACGTCTTAAGTGATACGGCTTTAGGAGAAGGAAGCAGTTTCTTAATCTATGATAAGGAATATAGAGAAGTATATTCTTCCTTGCCTAGCGATTTTGCTGCTAAAAAGGGGATATTACAAAACCTAGTAATGGGAGTAGGCAATTATAATCTAGGTGGCCATTCTTTCTTTGTATTCGCTTCTACTATATCTTCAACATCTTGGAGATTAGGTGTCTTTTTAAATAACGACGCCGTCCATGTTGCTATATCTAATTTCACCTTATATACCACGCTTATTGGGGTGGCTTTAGCATTGGTCTCTGCCTTTATTTTCTTGCTTGTATCAAGAAAATCAGTAAAGCCTATCTTACTATTAAGCTCAAAGATGAGCCAGATAGTATCCCTAGAAGAACTTCCTTCTAAACATTTAAATATCGAAGGATCAAAAGAAATTGTCGAATTAGATAATTCCTACATCGCACTTATTGATAGAATCGATGATTTGACTAAGAAACTCATATTTGAAAAAGAAGAACAAAGGAAAAGCGAACTCCTTGCCCTTCAAAATCAGATTAACCCTCATTTCCTTTATAACACCTTAGATAGTATTCTCGCCCTTATTGAAGAAAAAGAAAATGACAAGGCTGAAGAAATGATTGTTGCCCTTTCTAGGTTCTTTAGGATTTCTATTTCCAAAGGAAAAAACATCATTCCATTAAGAAAAGAAATAGAACATGCGAAGAATTATCTATTAATACAGAAACTTAGGTTTGGTGATGCTTTTGATTATAGCTTTGATGTAGATGAAGATATCCTTGATATGGATATAGTTAAATTAGTCCTCCAACCTATAATTGAGAATTCTATTAACCACGGCTTAAAAGAAGGGGAAGTAGGGTTAATAAAAGTCAAAGGATATAAAAAGGATGGATACGTGTATCTATCTATTTCCGATAATGGATATGGAATGATAGAAGAAACCCGCCTTGCATTAGAGAATTCATTAAAAGATGAATCTTCTTCTAAAGGAGTAGGATTAAAGAACGTCTATATGCGTCTACGTGTCTATTATGGGAATAAAGCCGATATGAAAATCGAAAGTGCTTTAGATATAGGCACGACAATTACCTTAATAATCCCAGAAGGAGGGGAACATGAAAAATAAAACTAATTTGATATTCTTGCCTCTTCTCCTACTTTCCTGCGGTTCTTCTAAAGTAAACCCATGTTTCTTTATCTATGACATGAATGATAATTTCATGTCTTTTTTAAAAGATGAATTCTCTTTGGCCTTAAAAGAAAAAGGATATGAAGTTACTACATATAACGCTTCAAGGAAACAAAGCACCCAAAATACCCAGATTGGTAAAGAATTGGAATTAAATCCAAGACACCCCTTAATCATTAATATAGTTGATAGATTAAGTGCATCGATGATTATTGAAAAAGCCGAAAAAGAAGACACCCCTGTATTATTTATTAATAGAGAACCTTTAAAAGAAGATGCCACAAAGAATGCTTGGGCTAAAGAAAATATATATTATGTAGGAGCCGATAGCACTTACCAAGGTGAAGCCCAAATTGAGATTGCTTCTAGCTATTTTGGAGATGCATCTAGTTTCCCTTCATCTAGATTTGATAAGAATAATGATGGCAAATTACAGGTTGCCTTATTTAGAGGAGAGCTATCCCATCAAGACGCCGAGAATAGAAGCAAATATGCCTTAGAAAAACTTAGGACACTTGGGTTTGAAGTTGATTTGATTAATGTTAGTTATTGCGACTGGGAAAAAAGCCTTGCCTATGAAGAAATGAAAAAGATGCACCTAAATGGGGATAATGTTGAATTATTGTTATGCAACAATGACGAAATGGCTTTAGGTGCAGTTGAATACCTAAAGGAAAATAGGGATGTAAATACTCCTTTTATCAAACAATTCTTCCCTATATTAGGAGTAGATGGAACAGAGACCGGAAAGCAAGCGGTTAAGGATGGATATTTATTAGGAACTGTACTTAATGATGCCTATAACCAAGCCAAGATTTTATCTGATATCTATTTGAATATAGTTGAAAATACTCCTCTTCCTGCTTATGGGGAAGAAATCAAAATAAACGATAATTTTTACTATGTAAAAGGTACTAAAATTACTAGGAATAACTAGGTATATTCTTGTTAGAAGATAGTATTTTTTTCTAAATTTTTTAGAGTTTTTTCCATTCTTTTGAAAGCGCTTTCTAGACAAAATAGAGACAATAAAAGGCGGTGTCGTTCTTGTTGAAGTGCCGCCACAATTAGGAATTAAAGGAGGAAAACATGAAAAAACATTTAATTCCATTATTCGCTCTTGCCAGCATGAGCTTACTCGCTTCTTGCGGCAACACCTCAACCGAATATGATTTGGCCACTCACGTTGCTGATGGCGAAATCGGCTATGTCGTTCTCGTTGGAGAAGATGGCAACCCAGAAGCCGAAGACCGCACCAAAGGCTGCATTGCTGCCATGGAAGCAGTTGCTGCTAAGTATGGATTAAAAGCCAAAATGCTCGAAAAGACCACTTCCAAAGACGGATCTGGTGCTTCTTGGAGCGACACCCAAGCTAAAGTCTTAATGGAAACTTGGGTTACCAAACATGGTGACAAGATTGACTTCGTCGTTTCCAATAACGATGGTATGGCCATTGCTGCTAGCTCTGTCCAAACCCTTCAAAAGAAGACCCCAATCGTTGGATTTGATGCCTTAAAGACTGCCTGCAACATGATCGTTGAAGGAACCTTAGCTGGATCTGTTTCCCAAAACGGAACTGACCAAGCCTATGCCACTGCTTTGGTACTTGGCAACTTAATCGCCGGTAAGACCGACATAACCGAAGGATATAACGGAAACGCCGAATTAAATAAAGATGGCGTTGCTAACCATATCGTCCAAACCAAATTAGCTGCTGTTACCGCTGCTAATGCTAATCAATATGCTCCAGGAAGCTATGTAACTCCAACCGCAACCGGATTACTCTCTGGAAAGAAGGTTCTATATTGCCTATATGATGCCAAAGATAACTTCATCGGCGAAACCTATGCCAAAGACCTTCCCCATTATGTCACTGCTTTAGGTGGATCTTATAAGGAATTAAAAGGCGAAAATGACAACTCCAAGATGCTTGAATCCGTCAAAAATGCTAATCAAAGTGATTCCTTTGATGCCTATGCCTTCAATATCCCAGAACATTCAACCTGGCAGGAATATCTAAAGATTGCTGGATTCGAATTTGATGGAAGCGGTGCCTGCACCAAGAAAGGCAAACCCACTGTCTTCTTCAACCGTCAACCAAAGACTGGTTCTGATGTTGCTGATTTAGCAGCTGCCAACCTTGACAATGTCTACTTCGTTGGAACTGGTTCCACCGGACAAGGCGAAGTCCAGGGAAAAGTTATCACCGACTGGTTCGATGCTAACATGAAGAAATAACAATTTCTTTGTAAATATGGGGCGAGCGTCTAAATAGAATTTGGGCGCTCGCTTCTTTTAGGAGGTCATATGGAAGAAACTACTAACATATTAGAAATACACCATCTCTCCAAAAGCTTTGGCAAAAACAAAGTCCTTCATGACATTAATCTTGAAGTCAAAAAAGGCACAGTCCTTGGCTTAATGGGTGAAAATGGTGCTGGAAAGTCCACAATGATGAAGTGTCTTTTCGGCATTTATAGTATGGATGAAGGCGATATTGTCCTCGATGGGAAACATATCAACTTCAGAGATCCTAAAGACGCTCTCGAAAATGGCGTGGCCATGGTTCACCAAGAACTAAATCAATGCCTTGACCGTACTATTCTCGATAACCTCTTCTTAGGAAGGTATCCAACAAAATTTGGCTTGGTCGACGAAGCTGAAATGCTAAGGTCTGCCAAAGAACTTTTTGCACGTTTAAAGATGGATATCAATCCAAAAACTATAATGAGAAAAATGAGCGTTAGCGAAAGACAGATGGTCGAAATCGCTAAGGCAGTAAGCTATAACGCCAAAGTAATCGTATTAGATGAACCAACTTCCTCTTTAACCGAAAGAGAAGTAAGAAAGTTGTTCTCAATTGTTTCCTCATTAAGAGAAAAAGGAGTCTCGTTTGTCTATATTTCCCATAAAATGGATGAAATATTTGATGTTTGCGACGAAGTCAGTGTTCTCCGTGACGGATATATGATCATGACTAAACCAACTAAGGAAACTTGCATGGAAGAATTAGTCTCTGCTATGGTTGGGCGTTCCTTAAGCCAACGTTTCCCAAAAGTTGATAACACACCAGGTGAAATCATATTTGAATTAAAAGATCTATGTACCCGTTATGCTCCGAAACTAAATAACATTTCCTTTAAAGTAAGAAAAGGTGAAATATTTGGTATTTATGGGTTAGTTGGGGCAGGGAGAACCGAATTACTTGAAACAATCTTCGGATTAAGGACCATTAGAAGTGGTGAGATTATCTATAAAGGGAAGCCACTTAATTTCAAAGGTCCTTGGGATGCGATTAATTATAACTTTGCCTATCTTACCGAAGAAAGAAAGACCTCTGGTATCTTCCCAAAGATGAACCTTACCTTCAATACATGCATCTCTAGTTTAGATAAATTCATCCACGGGATTGCATTAAGTGATTTCAAGATGAAAGAATCGACCGAAGAAGAAATTAAATTGATGCATACCCGCTGCATGGGTGCAGATGACAACATCATGGCTCTTAGTGGTGGAAACCAACAGAAAGTCATCATTGGAAAATGGCTTGAAACATCTCCAGACCTTCTCCTTCTTGATGAGCCGACACGTGGTATCGACGTCGGTGCTAAATATGAAATATACCAATTGATCATCAACCTAGCCAAGCAAGGCAAGACATGTATCGTTGTTTCTAGCGAAATGCCTGAAATTCTTGGTATTACAAATCGTATTGCCGTCATGAGCAACTATAACCTTAGCGGAATTGTGGAAACAAAAGAAACTAACCAGGAAGAATTGCTCAAATTGAGTGCGAAATATCTATAAGGAGAAAGAAGATGGAACAAAAAGTAGTCGCGATACTTCCAAAAGAAGAATTAGCGAAAGAAATGGAAATACGTCAAAAACGCATAGATGCCTTAACTAAGCTTGGTGAAAAACGCATTGCTGATTTACATCGTGAAATCCGCAGCGTTAAAACTAACCATCAAATCCCGAAGGAAGCCAAAGAAGACATCATTATCAAAGACAAGGCCTTGATTGAAGAAGCAAAGAAAGTTGCTTTGACAAATAAGGAAGAACTCAAGAGAGAAAGAAAAGAATTCTATCAATTGGTTTCCTCCCAATATGGGGCCATGTTAAAAGAAAAGGCTGCTTCTAATAAGATAGAAAAAGAAGAAGCTAAACTTGCCCGTAATAAATTAATCGAAGAAGCAAGGGCTACCTATAAAGCTAAACTTGATGAAATTAAAGCGGATTCTGTCGGCGCTTCTACTAAAGAAGAAAAAGAAGAAGCTAAAAGTAATTTAATTGCCGCTAAAAAGGCTTATATGCTCTCTGTCGAAGAAGCTAAAGAAACCTATAACAACAAAGTTAGTGAAAACAAAGATGCCAGGCATCAAATGTTCCAAGAACGTAGTAGCGCAATCAAAAATGCTAGTGGCAAACGTCGCCCGATACAAGAATATATCTTGGAGAAATTCGAAGAAAAAGTTTACAAATTCAATATGCGTGACTTCATCTTCAATAATGGTCTATATGTTGTCATTGTCTTAGCCATCATCTTCTTAACCATTGGTTATGCAGTTGCTAATGATGGGGCATTCTTGTTCAAGTGGAGTGTAATTGTCTCTATTGTCGAACAAAGCTCTCCTCGTCTATTCTTCTCATTAGGTGTAGCGGGATTAATTGTCTTAGCCGGTACTGACCTTTCTGTTGGCAGAATGATCGGTATGGGTGGCGTATTGACTGTTATGTTCTGCACAACTAGCGGTATACCTGATATCAAATTCCTAGGACAAACAATGGATTTCTCTGCTATCCCACTTTGGTTTAGAGTAATCCTTGGATTCTTATGCTCAACTGTTGCCTGTACTTTCTTCTCTTGTTTAGCCGGTTTCTTCACTGCTAAATTCAAGATGCATCCATTTATCTCAACCTTAGCTAACCAACTCATCATCTTCGGTGGCATGGTCTTATTGACTGAAAACGGATTCACCGGTATGCCAAATAATGACTTAATCACCAATTTGACTGGTAGGATAAACGGCACATTCCCAATTATGATTATCTATGCGATTGTCTTAATTATCGTTATGTGGTTTATCTGGAATAAGACGAAGTTTGGTAAGAATATGTTTGCAGTTGGTGGAAACCCTGAAGCCGCAGCTGTTTCTGGAATTAGTGTATTCTGGACAACCATGGGCGTCTTCTTGATGGCCGGTATCCTCTATGGATTAGGATCATCAATATTCGGTATCTATTCAACTTCCGTTAAAGCACAGAACGGTACTGGTATGGAATCTGATGCTATTGCAGCTTGCGTTGTCGGTGGCGTCTCATTCAGTGGTGGCGTTGGTACAATTCATGGTGTCGTCATCGGTACCTTATTATTCCAAGCCATCTCCTTCATTCTTCCATATATTGGAATTGGCGATTCTAACGCTCAGCTATTCGTCAAAGGCATCATCATCCTTGTTGCCGTTACATTTGACTGCGCTAAATTCCTTAAGAAGAAATAATCAAAATAATGTATTATTAAGGGGAGGGCTTCCTCCCCTTTTCTAAAACAATGAATATCTATACTTTCTTTACTTTAATTATTATTGGCTTTATCTGTACTTATACGGTTGCTTTAGCGTATGCAAAATATTTACGTGGCCAAACTAGCGGCAAGATAAATGATTTAGCACCTATATTGACTGCTATATTTTTCGGTGGGCCGATTTTACTTCTTACCTATATGATTGCTGAGATACGTATAGAGGATTTAGGGCATAAAAGACGTTATTTGATATTTGGTATTGTTCATACCGTTTGGCAAGCTACATTAGTCGTGCTTCTAGTCTATTTTGGATTAGTTCACGCTTAATAGATTTAGCAATTTATCAAAATATTTATAATCCCCGTTACTAGAAAGATAGATAACGGGATTATTTTTTATATCAAGCAAGGCATTTAGGAAATAATCTTCCTTTTTGTAATGCTTTCTTGACACGCTAGTTTTAACAAACATCCTAAGGAAATAGTTCTTAACCCCATTATCTTTTTGTTTCTTTTCTTCTAATTTATCTAATGAATCTAGAAAAGAGAAAAATAATGACATCTTTGTTTTGAAATCATCAGGATTAGCAAAGACATATTCATCATATTGACCTAAAAGAATTAAAGATAAATCATCATTAGAATTTACTTCTAATTTCTTTTTATTTAATACAGGGGTTAACTGTTTTTTAATTGTTCTATGGTTTCCATATAAGAAAGAAGAAGTATCTTTTAATAAAAGGATTGGGACTGATGATTGTTCAAAATTAGATAAAGGATTATCGCATAATGTAATTCTTATGAAGTCCTTTTCCTTTTTATATAGAGAAATATTTTTATTAGGAACGATAGTAGTGGGCATTTCCTTAAAATAGAAATGCTTATCGCCTTTTAATGAATTTACTTTTATGACTTCTAGAAAAGAAGGTGGTAAATTATTTCCCTCGATTAAGAAATTCATTTTTTGGCCTCATCTATTTTTTCTATTCCACTTATTGCATCAAAAGTCTGGCTATAGGAAGCATTTAACGGAAGATTGATTAACGGCTTATCTAATCCAATTACTAAAGTGGATGTTGATATTAATAGCTCATTCCTATCCTTCTTTACAAATAGGCGTGTAAATGGGTTTTTGGATTCGTTTACTCTTTTGTTGTCTTGCCTAGATATAAATGTTGACGCAGCATTTATTCCTTCAAGGAAATAGCTTCCTTCCTTTTCTAGGCTTAAGATAATATTTTCTTTGCCTTCTAAAACATCCAGAAAGGAAACGTTTTCTATATCAAATTCTTTTAAATTAGCCAATGGGTTGCCTCTATATAGGTTTAGATAACCAATTCTTGGGGTAGATATAACTTCCATATTTATCTTCTTTAGATATGAAAGGCAGTTATTAATCGCATTAATTACAATTTCTTTTTCTAACGAAGGCAAAAGAAGGAATATTGTTTGCCTAGTTTTATCAATCCCGTTAAATAGATAAGCAAAGCTAATTGGAGTTTTATAAGTAGAGATCAATTCATTTTTAGATTCAAAATCTACCAATCCGATTACTTCATTCTCATTAAGGAAATTAGATAAAGGATTGAACTCCCGTTTATTAATGCTTATTCCTTCGACTCCTTCTAAGGTTATTA
>DAVZIW010000002.1:0-36350 GCA_052273085.1 Candidatus Alloenteromonas sp. | reverse complement strand
AAGAATTGACTACCCCATAATAATGGAACCTAGGGGTAATAAAATAACCAATATGATCCTTAATCTTTAATATATCCTCTTCATGCGGGATAAGAGGATCCTTAACTAGATTAACCAAGGAATAATAGAAAACCTGTTTATTATCCTCATATATCCTTATAGGTATACCTGCTAGATTAGCAATATTAGTACATAGATATTCCATATCTTCTAGTTTCATATTTATTATCCTTTTATTAAAATCAAAACAATTATACGTTAAAACGAACAATTATGTAAGCGATTACATTTGCATTATGTTATAAATTCTCTGTAATTGTTAAAGGAGTTTCTAGATGGAAGATTTAGGCAAACTTTTAAATGCATTGACCATTGAAGAAAAAGCCGCCTTAGTAGCAGGTACTAACTTTATGTATACAAATCCCGTCCCAAGGCTAAATATTCCTAGCATTAGATGTTCAGATGGCCCCCATGGATTAAGAGTCCAGACTGAAGAAGTGGATAATGGAGTTAGTGGAAGTGGAATTGCGACTTCTTTCCCAACTGCATGTTGCTCTGCATCTAGCTGGAATATATCTAATCTAAAAAAGATGGGGGAGGCAATTGGAATAGAATCCCTCCATTATGGAATCGATATAGTTTTAGGGCCTGGTACTAATATAAAAAGAAATCCTTTAGCAGGAAGGAATTTTGAATATTTCTCTGAAGATCCTCTTCTAGCAGGTAAATTAGCTGCTTCTGAGATAAATGGAATCCAAAGCAAAGAGGTGGGGGTATCCTTAAAGCATTTTGCCCTTAATTATGCAGAAAACTTCCGTTTCATGGGACAAAGTATTGCTAGTTACCGTGCGATTAGGGAAATATATCTAAAGCCATTTGAAATAGCAGTTAAAGAAGCTCATCCTGAAACATTAATGTGTTCATATAACGGGATAAATGGGGTTTATTGCTGTCAAAACAAATGGCTACTTAGCGATGTATTAAGAAATGAATGGGGATTTAATGGGCTAGTCATGACTGACTGGGGTGCAACTCATGATAGACTAGAAACGCTTAGGGCAGGACTAGATCTAGAAATGCCTGGAGATACATCTATCTGCCGTAAATGGATTGTAGATGGGATTAATTCAAAAGAACTAGATATCAAAGATTTAGATAAAGCAGTCGGTAATGTCTTAAAGTTAGTATCTAAACATGAGAATAAAAATAAAATTGAAGCTGATTTTAAAAAGCATGCCGATTTAGCAGAAGAGATTGCTATTGATTCAGCTGTCCTAATGAAAAATGATGGGATATTACCTTTAGATAATTCTAAAAAATATCTAGTCGTCGGGGAACTTTTTGAAAAGATGCGTTACCAGGGGTCTGGAAGTTCAATGATTAATCCTGCCTTTCTAGTTACTCCTAAAGACGCTTTTGATAAGGCAAATATCTCTTATACATATGTTAAAGGATATAAAGAAAACAAAGAGGAAGTAGATAATTCCTCGATTGAAGAGACTATTAAGAATGTTTCTTCTAATGATGTCATCCTTGCTTTTGTTGGGTTAACTGATTTTAGTGAAAGCGAAGGGGTAGATAGAAATAATATGTCCTTGCCGAAAAACCAACTAGAATTAATAAATGCCCTTATTAAATCTAATAAACCAATCGTATTAATATTATTTGGAGGCTCTCCAGTTGAATTGCCATTTGTAAATAAAATAAATGCAATTCTAAATATGTATCTTCCTGGCGAGGCTGGAGGAGAAGCGACTAGAAAATTATTATTTGGAATAGCTAATCCTAGCGGCAAATTAGCAGAGACTTGGCCTCTTAAATATGAAGATGTCCCATATAATACAAAAGCTAGATTAATTCTTCCTGGAATTGATAAACTTCTAGAAGCAGGGGAATACGAATTCGAAGTTAATAATTAAGTAATTGTTCTCTTTTAAGTTAAATTTAGTCATTTATGGCTAAATACGCCCTTTTTCGATTGCAAAATAAGGTTTCAAACATACAATTCTTTGGTACTTTGGAGAGAACTATGAAAAAGAATTACTTATCATTGTTATGTCTAGCTTCATTATTTACTCTTTCTTGTGGCGAGCCAACTAGTCCTAGTAGCGAACCTAAAGATAGCGTAGATACAAGCGAAACCGACACTGATCAAACCACGACCGATACCTCAACTGAAGATTCTTCCTCTAGCCTAATCGAGACTAAGCCAAAAGTAACTGGAACCACTAAGGAAGTATTTGATTTTATTGGGGCTGCGGCAAAAGGTAATAACTACACCTTGACCATTACTTCGGGGGATACTTCTAGCGATGTTATCTATAATCCTAGATATATCTATTATGAAGTTTCTAATGCCGGCTATATCGCCTTAACTTCCTATAAAGAAGCATCAAGCACGATTCTTTATAATTTCTCTGGCAGGAATCATATTCATATTGAAAATGCTGCTTCTTATACCGATAAAGAAGGTAATAGGCAAGTCATTTCTTCGGTTTCTACATTAAATGCCCTTAATGATGGGGTCGCTGCTTCAACTGAAAAAGATTTAGCCATTAACTGGAATTATTTCTATACTCAAAATACTACTTTGGTAACTAGCTTTGCCTATATATGTGGCATTGCTAAATATGCTTCTTCCCTTTCTGCTGTCAAATTCCAATTCTCTAGCGAAGCAAAAGATGAATTATATTTTGCTTTTGTCGGTAATTTTAGTTCTGATTCAGATAAAGCCGAAGCAGTCAGCGGATGCATTAGCAATATAGGCTCTTCTAGCGTTACTGAACTAGATACCTATCTAGATGCTTATACTTTACCTTCAACTTCATTAAGCGATGCCTTAGTTGCTTCTATTTCTGGTAAGCAATCATTTAGTTCTAAAGTTACTTATCATTACAAGGGCAAAGATGTCATCGAACAAGAAGATGAAGTCGTTATTGATGAAAATACAAAGCAAGTCACTAGAAAAGTCGACGGCTTAAATAGCAACAAGTTCACCCTTCTTCATAAAGGTGAAAATGGGAATGCCTTTAAGAAATATGTAGGTGCCGATAACAAGGTTAAAGAAGTTGACCAAAATGTTAAATTCGAAGAATTAGTAGCTCAACCATCTTCCCTTATTGAAAAGGATGCATTTAGGGAAACTAGTGCAGGCGTGTATTCATATTTTGGATATAACGGAAGACCGTTTATCAACGATATAGCAGATTATGATATGGGTGAAATATTATCCATAACCATCTCTACTAGCGAGAATAAGATTACTTCATTGCATGCTGAATCTACCCATAGATATGATTCCTATGGACAGGAAATGTATTTTGAAGTCGATCTTAGCTTTGGTGGGACTTCTGATTTTAGGAATATTGTCCCTCATACTTCTGAAGTCGATAAATATAACAATCCATTATATAAAGGATTAAGCACATTTGCATATTCTTCAATCTATTCCACATTTACTGTTGATTCTAGAACCACAATCACTAATTCCTTCAATAAGAAGAAATATTACTTCGCAAAGAAAGACAATTCATCTACCTCTACCGATATTGTCTTAATTGATGAAGAAACAATTGATACAGAAGAAGGAAGCGAAGGGGCTATAATCCATGTCCTTACTGGTTATTATCAAAATAAAGACGGCTTATTACCATTTAGAGTTAATGATAGGAACCAAGTAATCGCATCTGCTCCAGTAATTGAAGGACAAACAATATCTTCTTTCATTGGGATGAATATTAATTACGAACTATTCAATAAAGTCGATGGAACTACATTATCTGAAATAGGAGATAAGGCCACTTATCAATTAAATGATGATGTTGATGATGTTTCAGGTCATATCTTTGGCGGGGTTAATGTTAGCAAGATTGTTCCATCTTCATTAAAAATGGAAGTTAGCAGATTAATGAATGGATCTTATGCGAACAACTTACTTACTAAGATTGAATATCAATATGATGGACAAGGTTTGTATTATGGGACTGAAACATTAGAATTCTCTAATTATGGGTCTACTGTATTACCTGAATTAGATTTCTCTACATTTGGCGATTGGGTTGAACCAACTACCTGGGAAATGGGTGCTCCAAATGTCTATTCAGAGATCAAAGATGCATTCACTCCAGAACAAATTGCCTTAATGCCTTATATCTATGAACAAAAGATCGAGGGTAATTGGCTATGCGATGTTACTGATGATGGAACTTATGTCTGGGTCGCCTTATTCAATACCACATTCATGGTTACTCCTGAAAAAGATGATGTTTCCGAAACATATTTAGCTAAATATGCTGCTAAATTAAAAGAACTTGGATTTGTTGAGAAGGCATATCCATTAGCATCTGCTGGAGAAGGTATCCAACTTTATAAAGACGGCGTCTATGCTAGGGTTACTAATGTATTATCTTCTGGCATTAGATTCTTAATCGAAAAGTAATTAATAATCATTAAGAGGAACCATTTAAGCCTATGGCTTGGATGGTTCTTTTTTTGATTCAATTATCTTATTTTTCCTTCTTCTTTATTTTTATCCAAAAAGAAGGGTAGGCTAGAAAATAATTGAAAAACGTGCAACTGTTACACGTTATTTAACTTAAAAACGTGCAACGATTACACATTATTCAAAAAACTCTCTATTTTGAAGATACTTGCTTGATTGATAAAGATATACGTTTTCTATCTAAATCAATCCCGATTACTTTAACTTTTATTATCTCTCCTAAAGATAGTTTTTCAGATGGATGTTTAATAAATGAAGAAGATATTTCTGATATATGTACTAAGCCATCTTGATGGACACCTATATCTATAAAGGCCCCGAAATCAGAAAGATTCCTAACCGTTCCAAATAATTCCATTCCTATTTTTAAATCCTTGATGTCTTTGACTGAACTATCTAATTTGGCAGTTACTACTTTTTCTCTAGGATCTCTGCCTGGTTTTTTAAGTTCTTCGATAATGTCTTTTAAAGTATAGATACCTAGATTGAGCCTCTTGGCTAATTCATCTAGGTTATCTAGATTATCTAGCTTTTCATTTGATTCATCTTTGCCTAAGGAATCTAGGCTTATATTTAGCAATTTAAGTAAAGCAAAAGTTGAATTGTAGTCTTTAGGATGTACACTAGTTTTTTCTAATGGATTTGAATTATCTATACGTAAGAATCCAATCGCATCCATATAGGTCTTTTCTCCAATTCCTTTGACTTTAAGTAATTCTTTTCTTTCCTTAAATGGTCCATTGATATTCCTATATTCAACTATATTAGTGGCCATCTTTTCATTTAATCCCGATACATATTTTAGCAAGGAAATAGAAGAAGTATTTAGATATACCCCGACTTCATTGACTGTATCAATCGTAGTGGCACCTAATGTCTGCTTTAGTCTTTTCTGGTCTAAATCATGTTGATATTGGCCAACTCCAATTGATTCAGGCGGAATCTTAACTAATTCCGAGATTGGATCTAATAGACGTCTAGCCAAAGAGACTGCACTGCGTTCATCTATATCCATATTAGGGAATTCTTTAATTGCCAAAGGGGAAGCGCTATAAATAGAAGCGCCAGATTCATTTACAATTGATATCTCTACCTTTTCTTTTAGATTATTATTCTCAATGAATTTGTTTAGGAATGCTTCTCCTTCTCTTGAAGCAGTCCCGTTTCCTAGTGCAACAATATCAAAACCATATTGTTTATATATTGATAACAATATATTCTCGGCTTCTTTTTCTTTTCCGATTGTTGGATATATTATGGTGGTTTTTATTACATCGCCTTGTTTATTGATTAAGGCTAATTTGCAGCCATTCCTAAACCCAGGATCGAATCCAAGTATTTGTTTATTCTTCAATGGGGGTTCCAATAATAATTGCTTTAGGTTTTTAGAAAACAAAACCAAAGAAGAATCTTCGGCCTTTGTAGTCAAATCTGAGATTATTTCATTTTCTACTGATGGTTTGATTAATCTTTTATAAGAATCAGCGATGGTTTCTTTTAACAATTCAAAATAAGGTGAATTACGTTTGATTACATTCCTAGATATCTCGTTAATAATCGTAATTTCATCATAATCGAATGAATAAGATAATTTCTTTTCTTTCTTGCCTCTAAGCAATGCTAGGGTTTGATATGGTCTAACCTTATATATAGGAGAAATAAAAGAAGCATAATTTAGATATTTATTATCTGTGTCTTCTTTAGTTTGCTTGCTAGTAAGTTTAGCAGTCCTATTGATATAGTTTTTAGCAAATAAATAGAAGGAGGGGTTATCGGATATATCTTCGGCGATTATATCTTTTGCCATATTGATGATGGTATTTACATCATCTAATCCTTTTTCTTTATTTATAAAAGTAGAGGCATATTTATATAAATCTCCTATAGAAGAAGATTGCTTTAAGATAAATTCGCTTAAGGGGGCTAATCCTTTATCTCTAGCAATTGATCCCCTTGTAGCGCGTTTGGGTTTATATGGACGATATATGGTTTCAAGTAAAGACAAAGATTCGCATTGAGTTATCTTTAATCTTAATTCATCGGTCAACTTCCCTTGTTCTTCGATTGAGGTAAGGATAGTTTTCTTTCTTTCTTCTAACTTCTCGAATTTCTCTTTTTCTTCTTCTAGTTGCCTAAGAGTAACATCGCTTAAATTAGATGTTTCCTCTTTTCTATATCTAGCGATGAAAGGGATAGAACATCCTTCATCTAATAATTTTAAGACGGCGTTTACTTGTCTATATTCAATTTGTAGTTTGCTTGCTAAGTAAGTATTGATTTCCATAAGGGGTATTTTACTAGAAAAGAATAATAGGTGATGAATGTATTTTATTTATGCGCATTAAATTAGTTTGGTTTTATTAGAATAATCCTTTTGATTGACTAAAAATGTAATATTTTAATTTTTTAAAAATGAATAATTTCTATAAAAATCCAAAAACCAAAGTATCGATGTTATAGGCATTGAAATGGGATAAACCGCGGTGAACTGATAATTTTTGATTTAGCACCGGTTTATCTTTACTTTCTTAATTTTTTAATTGACGCTTATTTAAAAACAAATAATAAATGTAGATCCTTATCTTGTATTTAGCTTTATTTTGAATCTGTTATTGAGAAAGATGTGTTTTACAATGGCCAAACCTAGCCCCATTTCACCTTGTTCACGGCTTCTAGATTTATCAAATATATAGAATCTAGTAAATATGGCATTTTTGTTTTTTTCATCAACCCCTATGCCTGTATTGGATACTTTTAGATAACCATTCTTTAATTCGACATTTATCTTTCCATATACCTTGTTAAAGATAATCGCATTAGAAAATAGGTTTCTGAACAATCTTTCAAATTCATCTTTTGATATAAGTAAATGTGCCTATCCAAAGAAGTGGAGACTTCTAGTTTTTGCTTATTGAAATAAGCTTATTTGCCTTTATATACAAAACTCAAAAACAATCCTGAAGCATTATTGCTATCCCTAGTGATATTTAAGGGTATAATTAGAAAGGAAAGTTGAGTTAACATTTATGCCTTGTACAACAATATTAGTAGGAAAGAAAGCCTCGAATAACGGCTCTACAATCATAGCCAGAAATGATGATTCTCCTAGCGGAGTGTTTCATGTTAAGAAATTAGTAGTGGTCCCTGCTTATGAAGGAGAGAAAACCTATAAATCTATTAATTACCGTATGGAAGTCAAATTACCTAATAAAGGATATAGGCATACTTTAATGCCTAATGTTGATCCTAATGAAGGTGTCTGGGGCGCTGCTGGAATTAATGAGAAGAATGTAGCCATGTCCGCTACAGAAACCATAACTAGCAACCCTAGGGTATTAGGAGCAGATCCTTATGTCAAATTAGAATTTAAAGACGGTAAGGAAATTAAAGGAGGCATTGGGGAAGAAGATTTGGTTTCCCTTGTCTTACCATTTATAAGTAACGCAAAAGAAGGTGTTATTAGATTAGGCAAATTATTAGAAGAATACGGAACATATGAACCTAATGGGATTGCCTTTTCTGATAAAAATGATATTTGGTGGCTAGAGACTATCGGGGGCCATCATTGGATTGCCAGAAGAGTAAAAGATGAAGAAGTAGTTATCATGCCTAACCAATTTGGTATGGATGATTTTGATTTTGTCGATGCCTATGGAAACCAAAATGACTATATGTGTTCATCGGATTTAAAAGAATTTGTAGAAAAATACCATCTTGATACAGGCAAAGGCGATAAATTTAATCCACGTCTAGCCTTTGGTAGCCATGATGATTCTGACCACATCTATAACACTCCTAGGGCTTGGTATATGGGTAAGCGTATTTGTCCGAGAACTATCAAATGGACTGGCGAAGATAGAGACTTTGGACCTGAAGATGATGATATCCCATTCAAATTAATCCCAGAGCATCTGCTTACTATCAATGATGTCAAATATATTCTTTCTTCTCATTATCAAGGGACTGAATATGACCCGTATGGGAAAGGCGATCCTAGTAAGAAGAATATATATCGTCCAATCGGGGTTAACCGTACTTCTTTCTTAGCCTTATTAGAAATTAGAAACGGTGTAGAAGAAGAAATATCTGCAATTGAATGGGTTTGCTTTGCTTCTAATGCATTTAATGCAATGCTACCTATATATGCAAATGTAGATGAAGTACCTGATTATTTAAGCAATACAACTTTAAGAGTTGATACATCTTCTTTCTATTGGGCTTCTAGACTAGTTTCTGCTTTAGCGGATGCCCATTTCCAAAAGAATGATATCCACATCGAACGTTACCAAAATGCCTGCAGCAATGACGCTTATAGGTTATTAAATAAATTCGATGAGGAGTTTAAGGTTAATAAAGATAAATCATTATTAGTAAAGGCCAATGAAGAGATTGCTAGACTAATTCAAAGCCATACCGACAAGGTATTGGATAAAGTATTGTTTGAATCTTCTATGTTAATGAAAAATTCATTTGCTAGAAGCGATAACTAAATGTAATAAAACGTGGTTGATTGCCACGTTTTTAATCGGTCCCTAAAACCATTTCTTTTGCATATTCTAGTTGAGACGAAGTGATTTTATCTCCTGAAATTAGATATGCGACTTGCTTAATCTTTTCTTCTAGGTTTAATTCTTTCATTTCGGCATACGTCCTGCCATCTTTTATGATTTTACTAATTAAGATGTGATGATCGCTAAGCGAAGCGACTTGAGGCATATGGGTAATGGAAATTACTTGGGTGGACAAAGATATTTCTTTTATTTTCCTAGCAACGGCTTGGGCTGTTTCTCCTGATATGCCTGTATCGATTTCATCAAAAATAACAGTAGGTACCTTATTAGCCTTGATAAACAATGATTTAAAGGCAAGCATAATCCTGCTAGCCTCTCCTCCAGATATTATCTTGGATAAGCTTTTCAATCCTTCTCCAACATTTGTTTCGATTAGGAAATCTATTTTATCTAGTCCGTTATCAAGGAATATTGAATCATCTTCTTTTTCAAGCGGAGCAAACATTATCTTGAATCTTGCTTTTAAAAGAAGGTCATTAAGGCTACGTTCCAATTCTTTTTCAATCCTATTTGATAAAGATTGCCTTACCTTGCTTAATTCTTTTCCTTTTTCTAATGTTAGAAGGAATAATTTATTCATCTCTTCTTTCTTTTTGTTTATTTCATTAGAAAGATTATCCTTATTTTCTAGTAACAAAGATAATTCATCTTTATAGGAAAGAAGTTCATTGAAATCCTTTTTATATTTCCTTTTCAAGGCAGTTATGTCTACTTGCCTTTGATTTAATTCATCTAATCTAGCAGGATCATAATCTATATCGTCGAATTTCTTCTTTAATGAAGATAGATAATCATTTAATTCAAGGTACCTTTCATCTATTAATGAATAGGCTTCCTTATATTTTTCTTGGTAAGAAGAAAGCTTTTCTAGATTGCTATCTAATTCAAAGAATTTATCTAGGAAATCTCCGTTAAGTAATTGCTTTGTCTCTTCTTGGAGAGAATGGATTTTATCAAAGTTTTCTAATAGGGATATTTCTTCTTGGATTTGCTTTTCTTCATCTTCTTTTAAATCCATTTGCTTCAATTCGTTATATTGATATAAATAGAAATCATAATTGGAATCGATTTGCTTTTGCTTATCTAATAATGATAAATAAGCAACCTTAGCAATTTTATATTGATTTAGGGCAGCTTGATATTTCTCTTTATAAGATGAGATTAAATCAAAGGAAAATCCATCTATGATACCTAGATAATTATCTTCATTTAATATCTTTTCAAAATCGAATTGGGAATGGATATCCGCTAAATAGGGAGCGACTTTAGATAAATCCAATAAGCTAGTAGGGGTGTTATTAATTTTAATATAACTCTTGTTTCTTCCTATAACCCTTTCTATTTCTATTTCACCTTGGTTATAAGGGATATTTAATTTTAAGAACAAGGCTTCTAATTGGGGTTTATTAACTTCAAAATAACCTTTTATGATGGCTTTTTCTTCGCCTTTTCTAATTAATTCAGTAGAGGCTCTACTTCCTAAAAGGAGGGAAAGCGAATCAATTACAAGGCTTTTACCAGCGCCTGTTTCGCCTGTAAGTACGCTAAAACCACCTTCGAATGTCGAATCTATATTGGAGATAATTGCAAGGTTATTAATACAAAGTCTTTTTAACACGGAGTTATTATAACGCTTTTTTAAAACATAGATGTCTAAAATGAAAAAGAGCAGTTAACCCTGCCCTTAATCATGATTATGTTAGTTATTTGCTTATTTTATTTAATATCAAGACAAACACATATGAAGTGTTGCCAGATAAATCTTGCATTGTAGTTGCCATAGGTACTACTTGAAGTGTTTCGTTTCCGACGCTTATTTCATATGCCTCGGTCTCTTTATTAAGTTTAAATCCTGCTAAAGGAAGAGCAGCATCATATCTAGTTTCTAATTCCTGGGCTTGGGTTTGGCTATGTACCGTTACTGATAAATATGGATAAGAGAAAGTAGATTCAACATATTTGGCTTCTACATAAGATCCTCCAAAGAAAGGAATCTTATTTAGTATTTCTTCATTTATGGCTTGAGATACTAATCTTTTATAAGTAGAAGAATCTCTAATTACTTTCCTCCATGTCAAAGTAGAAGAATCATATTTAACTACGCTAGAATCAAAATCAGTTTGGGTTCCTATTTCTTCATAGCTAAATTCTTCTTTTTCTCCAAAAATAGTTGTACCGTTCCCATCGCTAGTAGAAACAATATCAATCCTGGAATCGCTTATTGTAATCTCTAGGTTTTTGATGTCATCATTAACAAATGGAGAGAATAAATAAGTGGAAGATATTAACCCCGTGTATGCATTATCTAGGGTATATTTATTACCTTCTTTATTAAAGAATACGCTAGAAATCTTATAGGTTGGGAAATAAGAAGATATAGTTCTATCAACCGGAGTCAAGCTAGCATAATATTCTTCACCAAATTTAACAGCCTTTTGCATTCCGTGTTCAGTTTTAAAATAAACATCATCAGAAACTATCTTATCGTTTTCATCTTTGATGGTAGTTTGGATTGATGAAGATGAAACTAAACAAGAAGCGCTGCTAGCTAATTCATATCTACCATCTTTATATTTGATTTCATAGTTTTTGGCAGTGGTTTTGAAGTTAAGGTTTTGTAGTTTTTTAAAAGCATCAGCAAAAGTCTTATCTTCTTCCTTTTCTATTTTGCTAACAGGGGTAGCTATTTCACCTGCTTTAATGATTTTGGCTTTGATATTATCTGTAACATTAACTGCAGCCATGCCTCCTAAAATAGTAGTTTGGTATGTATCGAATTTAACATTTAGATAAAGATTTTCACCCTCAAAGCTAAAGCTAACTTCATTAATCGCACGGCCCGATTCATCTATTCCTAATAATTGGGCAGCAATTTTATGTCTTGCTAAGGCATTTATCTTTCCTTTGTAGACATAGCTTCCTTCTTCATTTTTTTCTAGTGAAGCGAAATTAAAGACTCCAAAGAAGTTATCTAGATTAGAATCGGCCCAGCTAATTGGAGATGAAGAAGAATCAATGACTTGCTTATCTTCAATCACATTTTCCACGGTTAACCTAGATTCGACTAGATTTCCATCTTTATTGCTATAAGAGATATCGTTAACGAATGATTCTTTATTAACTAGAGAAACATCAGTTACTTCTTTATAGGAAGTAGATCTATAAATGTCTTTGCTAGCGGATATATCTAGCAATTTAAAGAAATCGCTTTCCGATTCATTTCCTGAAGCAACTTTAATGTGTTGGTTATAAAGTACTTCTAATTTATACCCTTCTTTTAACTTTTCTAGAGTTTCTTCTAGTTGGGCTTCTTGGCTTAATGTTGAAGACACGGGTTCGCTAGAAATAGGGGAGGATGAAGAAACTGGCTCATTACAACCTACTAATAAAGTTAGAAGTGGCAATGAAATAATTAATAATCTTTTATTCATATTAACTCCTAGTTTTGTAAGACGTATTCAGGTCTAAGCGATCCGGCTCTGCTGACGACGACAACTATATCGCCTCTTCCTGATTCAACTTTAATACTATTTAGGACAATTGCGCTCTTACTTGGGTTTTCGGTTATTTCAACTGAAATAGCTCCGTTTGAAACTGAATAAGTTCCGATTACTACTGCATCTTTATTATTAACCACTAATTCAAATGTGCCAGCGGTCCCACTTTCATAGCTAAATGTAAGTGTTTTGATGTTGCCAGTGGTGTTTCCGGCGGTTGTCCAGGCAGTATTTCCTAAGAAAGCAGCGATGCCTTCATCGGTTGTATCGTAAACCTTTACTTGTTTGGTGATGGACTTGCTCTCTCCTAAAGTCTTAGAAGTAGCTTTAATTGATAAAGTGCCGGCTTTGGTTGTATTTAATTTGTAATTAAAAGCAGTTTCACCTTTTGTGACTGTAGCAGAATCATCCCCGCTGATAGAGAAGGAAATATCATCACTAGCATTTTCTCCACCGACTTCAATTGCAAAAGGGGTTTCTCCTTTTAATATCGAACCAGGAAGATATGCATTGTCTTTATTAAATGCGCTATGGATTAATTTCATTTCAGGGAAGGCAATAGAGGTAATCTCATTTGCGTTAACTTTAATTTCAACTTGGATATCTTCAATCTTTGCTGTCTTGAAATGAAGTGTATAACTACCAGCCTTCTTTAAGGTGAATTTAGTGGCATCTTCTTCTTCAACTAATTCATAGCAAGAAGAACAGTCTTCATTAGCGGCATTGGTAACGTTAAATAACTTTACCTTATCGATATTTTCGTTCTTGATAGCAAGGTTTTTGGTAACTCTAATGAAGTATGGGGTATCTAATGATTTAATGTTATCTTCAACTGTTCCTAGTTTAGTAGTAGAGAAACCAATTGATAATTCTTCTTCGTTTTGGAAGAAGTATTTATCAAAATCCAAATCGGAATTTGTCCTAGTCCCCACTTCTTGGTTAAAGGTAACAATATATTCAAAATTCTTATTTCCTTTGACTCCTGCGTTAGATTCAAAGGAAGTGAAGGTGCCTTCTGCACTGACTAAGGCCCCATCATTATTGAAAGACAAGGTTAATTGATATTCGTTAAAGACATCCTTATCAACATCGTCTTTAGTAGTTTCCTCTGCGGTTAAGGAGTAGGTACTTTCTTCTTTATTAATATGGCCTTCTTTAAATTTATTAAGGTAATTAGCCGCGATATAGGCGACTGGGTTAGATTGATCTTTCTTATTTAAGGACGTTGTAACAACGTTGAATAAACCATTGGCAAAGATATTATTAACGCTTTCCTCGCTTATTTCAGTCCCGACTTTTTCACCTTTGGACTTTAAAGAATTGACTTCATATTCATCATCGGCTTTTGAATAATCAGAAACCTCTTTTACTAAAATGCCATTTGCAATTCCATAATTAGTCTTAGTCTTGGTAACTTCTTCGGTATCGTTTGTAGCAGAAGTAATTCTTTCTTCTTCAACTGAAAATACTTTATTAGCAAAGAATGACAGGATGTTATTTGAAGTGGAGTATCTAGTGTTTTTTAATGTTTGGACTCCATCGACTTCAACTTGACGGTATTCATTTTCTCTAATCGATAAAGAAGATTTGATTGTCTTGCTAGATACTAAACTAGATGCACTCATTAAGGCTTGTCTAACTTGAGCAAAATCAGCGTTATCTTCAACTATTGAAGAAGATTCGGTAGTAGATTCACTAGTGGATTCAGTAGTGGTTTCATTTGTAGTCTTACTTGTTTCGCTAGTTATAGTAGACCCTGTATCTGTTTTAGTAACTTCAGTAATGGTTCCTTCGGCCGAACTAGTTTTAGAAGAAGAAATCTCATTTCTACAAGAAGAGATTCCTAAAGTTAAGATGGACGCGCATAAAGTAAATAATAGTTTTTGTTTCATTTTTATATTTTCCTTTGTTATTTATTAACACCGTAATGGAATTCTTTAACGCCGCTAAACCAATTCTTTTCATACATTGGTAAAGCCTTTTTAGCCTGGATATTTAAGACTGTGTTTGGAACACTTTTAATCGCACCAGATTCAATCTCGACTACTGTTGATGGGATATATAATTCTTCTAAAGAAGTATCTCTATCAAATAGGCCAGCTTCTAACTTTTTAACACTGCTTGGGATAGTAAATGAAGTTAAGGCAACACAAGATTGGGCAAATCCTGATTTTAATATGGTTGGAGAGTTTTCTAATTTGATAGAAGTTAAAGAAGAACAAGAATCAAAAGTAGCACCTTCCATTATCTCTACACTAGATGGGATGGTGATGGAAGTTAATGATGTTGCTTGGAAGAAAGCCCCATCTCCAATGTAGGTAACTGAATTTGGAATAGTAATAGAAGCAAGGTTAGCTGCATCTCTAAAGCATTGTCCTGCTAAAACTTTTACTGATGAATCCAAGGTAAAGGAAGTGACCTTGTTATCAATCATTCCGATAAAGGCGTGATATGGATCATTTTCATTCCCTATGTAATTGCCGTTATCTTTAACGTTATAGGTAAAACTTGATGCAGAATCGAATTCATTAAATGCATAATAACCGATTTCTTCAACTGAACTTGGTATTTCTAATTTGGTTAAGGCGGCTGCCCCAGAGAAAGCCTCGTGTTCGATTACTTTTAATCCATTCCCATTAATCGTGCATTGAGTTAAGGATTTACAACCGCTGAAGGCATATTCAGAAATGGTTTTTACTGAGCTTGGTATGGTAATAGAAGTAATAGAAGTGCCTCTTAATGAACTTCCTCCAATGGTAACTAGCCCTTCATTTAAAGAAATGTTAGTAACACTAGATTCACTTTCTAGCAATGAGCCACCTAATACTTTTGTGTTTTCATGTAACTTGATGGAAGTAGGTGAAGTAACATCTTCGTTAAGTCTAAGTGCTAAAACGTATGGGTTAGTTTCGTTTCCCAAATAATCAATTCCTTCATAAGTGGTGGCTACTAGCTTCTCACTAGAAAAATTATTACCGCCAATTTTCTCAATTGAATTAGGTATTGATATATTTTTTAATCCTTTGCAGCCAGAAAATACAGCAGATCCAATTTCAACTAATCCCTCTGGTAAAATAAGCGTTTCTAGATAAGGGACGTTTACGAATGCATAGTTATCTATTTTTCTTAATGAGTTTGGTAAGGTAATGTCATCAAGATTAGTACATCCTGATAAAGCATTTTTTTCTATTTCCCTAACACCTTCATTAAGGACTAGTTTTTTCATTTTAGTCATGCCGTCGAATGCATCTTCGCCGATTCTAGTGACTACTTTTCCTTCATATGTTGAAGGGATTTCGACTTCTTCGACATTTCCGCTGACTTTTAATAAAACGGCTTCATCTCCAGCAAGAGCAAATTTTAGATTCAATTGGTTTGGGTCAACTGAACAATTGCTATCTTTGCTTGATTCGGTTGTAACGATAGTTGATTCTTCTTCTGTTTCAGTATTAGTTTGACTGCTGCTAGAAGTGCTTTCACCTGCACAGCTAGCAATCCCTAGAATAAGTGGAAGAGTTAATGTAATTAATGATTTTCTTTTCATACCTGCTCCAAAAATTTTTACAATTGTACTCCTGATATAAAAATAATCTATTTATTTTTCGGGGTAAAAACTCCTATATTTTTACATCGATATAATTCAGCCTTTTAGGAAATAATAAAAAATAGGCGACCCGTGTAGTGATTTTCTTATTTTCTAAAACACTTTTTTAGCAAAAGGAAGTATACTACGTGCAAGAAGGTATTAAATTAATGAAAAAAGTTACTCTTATAACCGGTGCCGGCGGTGGTCTTGGCAAGGAATTTGCCTATATTTATGCTAAAAACGGCAATAATTTGGTTTTGGTTGATGTTGATGAAGCAGGCCTGAAGGAAACTGAAGCCTATGTAAAAGAAAAATGTCCTGATACCCAAATTGATTTATTAGTCGCCGATTTATCATTAGTTGACGATTTACAAAAGGTTTTCGATTTCACTAAAACCAATGGTTATTTCGTTAATAATCTAGTCAATGGGGCCGGGTTTGGTGATTGCTGCGATTTTAAGGATATGGCTATTTCAAAACAATTAAAGATGACTGAAGTCAACTGCAATGCCCTTTTATATTTCACCCGTGTATTTCTTGATGACATGCTTAAAAATGATGAAGGACATATCATCAATATCTCTTCTATCGCAGGGTTAGTTCCTGGACCATATATGTGTACTTACCATGCTACTAAGAGCTTTGTAGCAATTCTAGGTGAATCTATTGCCTATGAATTAAGAAAGACCAATGTTCATCTATTGACTCTTTGCCCAGGCCCATTCAATTCCAAGTTTGTATCTAAAGCCCATAACGATTATACGTTCTCAAAGATTAAGCCTTATAGCTCATTAGATGTCGCTAGTTATGGTTATAAGAAATCGATTAAAGGAAAGAGCTTTGCCATCATGGGATTTAAAAACAAGCTATCTTGCTTTGCCCCAAGGTTCTTCTCTAGGAAGTTTGTAACTAAAGTATCTGCCAAACAACTTAAGAAAGGTGCTTAATAAATAACGATGTCCTCTTATCCCTGGGACATTTTTTGTTGATGCCTACTTTAAATAATCATTAATCCGCAACTAATAAACGGCTAAGTTCTCGTTTTGGTTTGTCATAATCGTTTTTGGCTGTCAAAATAATGCTGATGATATACTTAGCTAAAGTGATTAAAGACGTTACATCCTTCCAAAAAATAATGTCTGCATTTGATAAGAAACATTCTTCTCCACGAGATTTTGTTTTCGTTCTTTCTAGCGGGGATTTGAGCAAACTTATAGATTTCCCGTTTAAGGGCTATGTGATTATTCTTAATGACATACCTACTAAAATCCATGACAATCAATTAGTTAAGGGACTAGGTCTCTATCATTTATATGACAATATCTTCTCTTTGGAAAATGCTGGCAAATTCAATTATGGCAATTATGAATTCCAGGTTGATAAAAACGGGATTTATTTTGAAAACAAGAATTTATTTGATGATGCTAGGGAAGCAGAATTATTAAAACTTCCTTATATCGACGAAGGTTCAAAACATGTTGAATCTAATGTTTATTATCAAACTCTTGGATGTAGATTAGGTATAACTGATCCTGATTCTAAAAGTGCTCTCTATCTTTCAAATAAAGATGGGACGACTTCATCTATAACGGAAGAAGAACTCCCTGAATATTTCTTTGAAACCATTTCTTATTTAGGAAATAAGTATCTATCTACCAAGAATATAAAGAAATTGTTTCTAGTAAAATATGCTGATGACGAAGGATTGAATATTCTTTATGAAGACGACTATGAAGAGAAGCTAATTGGTAAGGATGTTGATAGATTTTTGAATTGTTATAAATACTATAATCCATCCCTAGATGCCATACGTTATGGTGTACTTATAGATGAACGCAAAACCAAGCGTAAAAGAAAAACCATTTAACCCATGTATTTATATTTGACTATTTTTCTTAAAAGAAGTTAATAAATAATCGATTTTAATTTTAAAGTTTGTTAATACCTTGATTTGGTGTTAAGGTTGCCTGATGGACAAAAAATTGAAGCGATTAGTAGTGTCGACAACAACTGATTCCCTTGATTATGTTAAAGGGATAAATAATTGCTGTGGGATAGCTCGCCTTCATTTGACCGCTATTTATAATGGGACAACTAGTGTTTTAGAAAAATATGCAGATCCTAATGTTTTCTATTCTTTCCTAGAAGAGGCCAAATCCAAGAAGTCGTTGCCTAAAGCGAGCATGCCTACTCATGATGAGATTGTTTCTATTTTCAATAAGGCTATGGAAGAAAAATATGACGAAATAATAGTTGTTACTTTTTCTTCTTGTTTTGGAGGGACCTACGATTTTGTTTCTTCCATTTCGAAAGATTTTGAATCTAGGATAAAAACTTATGTCATTGATTCAAAGACATTTGGGTTTAACCAAGGCTATCTTTCCCTTATAGTTCAAGAAATGGTTAATGATGGTGTTCCTACTTCTGAAATACTAATTAAGGCAGAGAAGATAATTAAAAGCCAAACTATTGTTGGTCTTGCTAAAAATGTTGATTACGTATATGCGAATCACCTAGTTTCTTTAAGGAAAAATATTCTTGCTAAGATGTTTCGCTATGCTCCGGAATTTAAGCTTACTAAAAACGGGTATTTCGATATGATTAAAAAAGCCCATTTCCAACGCATTGCTTTTGACGACACTTTTAAAAAAGTCAAAGAGCTTATAGGAGACAAGAAAAGAAAAGAATACCTTTTGTTCCATTTGTATACAGGCAAGGAATTTCTAAAAACATTGAAAGAAAAAGAAGTGAAAGCAGGGATAGAAACCAATTCCCCTGATGTTATATTCTCTCCAGCGATTGGATTAAGATATGGGCCATGTTTAGCAGGTTATGGCTTTATTGATTTAAAAAACATTGACTAATACTTGCTTTTTCTTTTATTATCCAAATTATGAAATATAGCAAGAAGAAAGTAATAACATTAATTTCCCTTCTAGCTATTATTTTTGTTTGCTCCATTTCTAGCATCATTGTCTTTTATTATTTAAAAAGATTTGGATATGAATCGTATCTATTTTATGTTGGGATGGGTATTTTCTTTGTCTTGGCTATAACTTTTTTAGTCATAGTGGCTAAAACTAGCAAGGGGATAAATGAATATTTTATAGCAGCTAGAGAAGTTAAATTATCTTCAATTGAATTGACCCATGTATCTAATTTTGATTTGGAATCATTTAAAAAACATCTAGAAAACAAATATGAATTTGATAATAAAAACTATATAAGAAGTAGATTTACTTTGGATTATGGGAAGCAGGTATATGCTTTTGCTTTCCGAAATACGTCATCTTTTAAAAATAAGGTCGAACATGATTCTTTTAATATCAGTCCATTTAATAAAAAGGCACGTTCTTATTTATTAATTGATTTTTTATGCGTCGATAATCTAACTGAAAGCGATTTGGAATTCCTAAAGGAATATTCAATAAAGCTTATTTCTCTTGAAGAGGCTTCTTTTGGATTAAGCGAGCCTAGGTTAAAGTCCTTATTGCCTTTGATTTATGATAAGAAAACATCTTCCCTTTATTATTTTTCTTTTAAGGGAGGACTGCCTTCTTTGTATAAAAAATCGCTAAAAATATTAGAAAAGGAAGTAAAACACTCATTATAGACACGTGTTGATTTTCGTGATAATCTTTTTTTGTTATGAAAAGTGCACGTGTAGAAAAAACTAAAAAAGATATAAGAGAAGAGACATTAAGATTGCTTAGAAAAAATACTCTTCAAGGCGTTACGGTCAAGGATATTACCTCCAATCTAGGTCTATCTAGATCGACTTTCTATTTACATTATGAAAATGTATCTGATGTTATTGATGATGTCGAAAATATCATCATTTCCGATCTTTCGAGGATAATATTCAAACATTCAAGCGGTAATTATCTAGAAGGCTTATATGAAACAGGCAATTATTTAAAAGATAATGCAGCAAAAATCCAGACGGTTGTCGATGTTTCTCAATCTCATTTTACCTATAAGATAAAGAAGACTTTCGAACCAATTGTAGTCCAGACTATCGCCCCTCATCTTAGAGGTGATGAAAGAACCAAAAAATATATTGGAATTTTCCTTTTTTCCGCTGGAGTAGGGGTTTTCCGTGCTTGGTGTGATTCAGGATATGAGGTCCCAATTGAAGATTTAATCAAGACATTTGTTATTAATTTCAGCCCGTTAATAAAGGAATAATAACCTTTTAATATAACTCCCTATCACTACCCTAAAGAATTTAGGGTAAAATATGTTTGCTTCTATGGCAATTATATCTAACAAAAGCAAAGACGCTCCAACTCCGACAAACAAGAAAAAGACCCTTAAATATGTTTTATATATTTTAATCGTCTTGATAGCTACGGCTATTTCTTTGACATTGTCTTTGTGGGGTGATCAATTTGGAAAGGTCATTGATGCTTTCTCTAAAGCCGATTGGGTATATATGCTTATCATTATCGGCATGGTTTTCCTTTCTTATTGCGTAGATGGGGTCATTATTTGGGCCTTTTGCCGTCTTTATACAAGACAATATAAATTCCATCAAGGTCTAGCGGCTTCTTTTGTTGGACAGTTCTATAGCGATATTACTCCTGGGGCAAGTGGGGGACAGGTCATGCAAGCCTACACTTTAAAATCGCAGGGGTTAGTTATATCTAATGCCGCTTCCATCATGGTAATGTGGTTTATTATTTACCAGGCTGCTCTTATTTCTTTTGATATATTCGCGATAGGTTTTGAATGGAATAGGATCATGGACATCAAATCCATGGACTTTACTATATTTGATTGGAAATTATCGATTCCTATGCTTCCTTTGATCATTATAGGATTCGTGCTTAATATCTCGGTTATATTCCTTCTATTAGGTATGTCTTATAGCCATAAATTCCATAATTTCATCTTGAACCATGTGATTGGATTTTTAGGTAAGATAAAACTCATTAAGAAGCCTGATCAGGCTAGAGAAAATTTAAGGGTACAAGTAGAGAACTTCAAGATTGAACTTAGACGTCTACAATCCAATATTCCTATTGTTATTTTGCAGTTTATCTTGTTCTCGATCATGATTTTTCTCAGGAATTCAATTCCTTATATTGCTGGTATGGCACTTAAGGCTTTTGATACATTTGATGCCTATAAATTATTCCATGCCGCTTTCTTATCTAGCTTCCATCAAATGATTACAGGCCTTATCCCTCTTCCTGGATCGGCTGGTGTTTCTGAACTTTTCTATCAATATTTATTCTTTAATTTCTTTGGTGAACAAACATATGTTAGCTCTACCCTTATTTTATGGAGAACTGTAACCTTCCATATTCCTTTATTAGTTTCTGGATTAGTTGCCGCGCTTTATAGAAGTAGACCAAAAGAGCCAATACATTATGCAAACCGTCAGACCTTCGTCGATATCCAGATGGCTACTTTCGACGAAAGAAAGCGCAGTGCGGATACTTTATATGAAACAAGGCAATTATCTAGAAAGGCTCTTCAAAATAAGATTGCAGAGACTATGTCTTTTGGAAAGATAAAGAAAGATAAAGAAATATCTATTCCTAAAGAAGAAAATAAAATCGAAGATGTTCCTACGCTTAAGAAGGCTTATAAACCTCCAAAGAAAGTCAAGCCGGTAAAAGAAAAGAAGTCTAGAAAAAAGCAAAAAGAGGAAGATAATGAAATGCAGAGGTGGGAATTATGAATATAGCCTTATTCTCTGATACATATCCTCCAGAAATTAATGGGGTTGCTACTTCTACCTTCAATTTAAGGAAGACGTTAGTTGAACATGGCCATAATGTTATTGTAGTAACTACCAATCCATTTTCTAAATATGTTACTTACCAAGATGGCATCCTTAGAATTCCTGGAATCAAATTAAAAGCATTATATGGGTACCGTATGTCTATGTTCTATAACAAGAAAGCCGTGGATATTCTTTCTTCTTTCCATCCTGAAGTCGTACATTGCCAAACCGATGCCGGAATAGGTATTTTCGGTGGCTTAGTCGCCTCTAAATTCCATATAGGATCAGTCTATACATTCCATACGATGATAGAAGATTATACCTATTATGTTACTAAGGGGCATTTTGATAGATTTGCTAGGCATGCAGTTAGGTTCTTCTTCAGGGGGAAAAGCAATGCCTATACCGAATTTATCGCTCCTAGCGAGAAAATTAAGGATTACCTTCGCTCCATTGGAATTGATACGACTGTCTCTATTATCCCAACTGGAGTTGAATTATCTAGATTCTCTCCATCTAATGAAAATAAAGAAGAAACCCTTGCCTTAAAAGAGAAATTTGGAATTGAAAAAGATGATTATGTCCTTTTATCTTTAGGTAGGATTGCTAAAGAAAAAAGTATAGATGTAGTTATCAAAGGATTTGCTAATTTCAAGGAAAAATATCCACAGGAAAGAGTTAAATTAGTCATAACTGGATGGGGTCCTGCTGAACAAGAACTTAAGGATTTAGCGGATTCTTTAGGTATTTCTTCTTCAACTATATTCACGGGGAAATGCTCTCCAGGAGAAACACAGAAATATTATTATCTAGGGGATTGCTTTGCTTCGGCTTCAATTACCGAGACACAGGGCCTAACGTTTATGGAAGCCATGGCAAGCGAATTAATCGTATTGGCTAGATATGATGATAATTTATCAGGGACTATAAAAGATAATGAGACGGGGTTCTTCTTTAAAGACGAGAATGACTTCCCAGATAAATTAGAACAAGTAAAGCATTTAAGCGACGCAAGCAAGAAAAAGATAGTAAACGCTTCATTAAAGACAATAGATATTTATTCTATGAAGCGTTTCTATGATTCAATAATCGAGGTGTATAAACGTGTCCAAAGAAAATCGTGGTGAAATAATTGAAAGCATTAGGAAAAGGAAAAAGGAAGTAGTCATTACTTTTGAATCAGGTGAGAAATTATCCCTTTCTCCTTTTACCTTTACCGAATTTCGTCTATATGAAGGAAAGCAATTAAGCGAGCAAGAATATTTGAATCTAATTTCTTCTAAAAAGGAAGAAGGATATATGGAATATGCCTTACGTTTGTTATCTAGGGAAAACTATTCTTCCTATGTCTTATATGGAAAGATATTAGATAGAGGGGCAAATGTTGAATTAGCCCAGAAAATAATTGACAAACTTACTAAAGAAGGCCTTCTAGATGACAAGATGTATGCGAAGACTTATGCTGAAGATGTTGCTGAGCTTAGGTTATATGGAAGGAATAAGGTCTTATTTAATCTCCATCAAAAAGGGATTTCTAATGAAATAATCGATACTTTGTCTTTCCCAAGAGAAAAAGAATTGGAGAAGGCTTTAAATTACGTAAAGGTATTGGATAGAAGATTATTAAAAGCTCCTAAGAATAAGAAAGTTGGGAAGACTTTATTAGCTTTAAGAGAAAGAGGATTTGATCTAGATGTTGCAAAAGAAGCGATTAACCAGGCCTTATCTTTCCCTAGCGAAGAAGAAAATAAATCCAATCTAGAATCTGACTACCTAATTGCAAAAACTAGATATGAAAGAAAATATACCGGTTATAAATTATCTAGGGCCATATTCGCTTATCTATTAAGGAAAGGCTACGAATATGATGATATTTCTAATTTAGTAAAAGGAGAAAACGATGAAAATAATTGATTTAAAAGACGGCGATAGTTTTTCTGGACCATTACTAGTCAGCGATTGCAAAAAATGCATCAATACGAATGGCAAGCCTTATCTAGCTATTACTTTTCAAGATCAATCTTCCCAAATTTCAGCTCGTCTATGGGAAATAAATAATGAAGAAGAGATACTTAAAAAGGGAAGTGTAGTCCATGTTGAAGGAAAAGTTCTTTCCTATAACAAATCGCTTCAAATCCGCTTGTTTAAGGTTACTAGCGATACTCTTGGGCTAAATCCAAATGATTTCGCTATCTCTTCTCCAGTCAAGAAGGAAGAATTAGTAAATAAGCTAAAAGCCTATGTTGATTCAATTTCTGATGGAGATTTAAAGCTTTTGGTATCTAATCTAGTTAACAAATATCTAGAGAAGCTATCTATTTGGCCAGCCGCGGTTAGAAACCATCACGAATTCGAATCTGGACTTATCTATCATTCGGTTACTATGGCGGATTTAGGCTTATCTTTCTGCGCGGTTTATCCAAAACTTAATAGGGATTTAGTTTTAGCAGGTTGCCTTGTCCATGATTTTGGCAAGATGATTGAATTATCAGGCCTTCCTAACGCCGAATTTACTTTGGATGGTAAATTAATCGGTCACATCTCTTTAGGCTTCTACGAGGTCAGGAAAGAGGCCGAAAGACTAGGTATGCATGAATTCGAATCTCTTCCTAAAGAAGAACAAATAAAGAGTTCTCCTTTATTCCATAAACATGAGATGGCTTCAATGCTAGAACATATAATCTTGTCTCATCATGGCAAATATGAATTTGGCTCTCCTGTCTTGCCTTTAACTAAGGAAGCTTATGCCGTTTCTTGCATTGATGATTTCGATGCCAAGATGATGATTCTAGATAAAGCCTATGAAGGGGCTGAAAAAGGAGAAAATACTTCTAAAATAATGACAATGGACAATAGGTTCTTCTATAATCCATTTAGCCTAGAGGTTTCTTCCTCTCCTTCAGGATTAAGCCTAGAAAAAGAATTAAACGAATTAAAAAGATGAGGCGCGAACCTCATCTTTTTTACTTCATGGCTTTATTAATCTCGTGAGCTAAACGAGGAAGATCCATGCTAGAGACATCTTGGGCTTTCATTGTTATCCGGAACCCTCCTTGTCCTCCTACATATCTAGGAATGACATGGACATGGAAATGTGGAACACTTTGTCCAGCAACTTCGCCGACATTAGTAAGGATATTGACTCCTTTTGCTCCTAAGATAGAGATTTCGGCTTGTCCGATACGTCTAGCAACATCCATTACCTTATGCATTTCTTCTTGAGGGCAAGACAAGAAGGAATCACAATGCTTTTTTGGCATGACTAGGGTATGTCCTCTAGTAGTTTGGGAGATGTCTAGTATCGCTAATACATCATCATCTTCATAAACGACGCTAGAAGGAATTTCTCCATCGATGATTTTACAGAATACGTCTTTCATAAATAACCTTTCTACAAAAATAGGGCAGAACTTAATCTGCCCTTATATTATATATCTTCTTTATTAATCAAAGAGATCTGGGAAGGTGGATTTGAAGTAGTTATAGACGGATTGGTCATGGTAACTAAAGGCCATCTTCTCAACATAATATTGTTTAGCGGCTTTCTTATAGGAATCTGTATCAGATAATAAGGAAGCAACATTTAGAACGATTTCACGCATGTTTTTGCCCATTGCAGCGTAATTATCTTCACCAGTTTGGGATAACTTAGGAGCTTTGACGGCTTCGTCAACTCTTACGATATACCAAGTTGTGGTGTCTTTATCATACATGCAATATGGATAGGCTTCGTTAGATTCATATGTTTCAGGAATCATGTAATATGAACCTTGGACATTCCAACCAAAGTTTCCTTTGGCTCCAGTGGTTAATGAATCAACTTCGTTAGCAACGGAAATCTTGAATAATCTAGTCTTTATTGAAGAGGCTAAATCAGATAATCCAGTAGAAGTGTACCAACCTTCGGTGACTTTGGTGGTGGCTTGGATTTCTCTACGCTTCAATTCAAGTCCGATTTCCTTTGTATAGGCACCGGAATTGGTGAAGTCAGTGGTAGATCCAGTCTTGTTACGGTCATCGGTTAGGCCTTTATAATCCTTATTGACTTTGCCCCAGGAGGTTTCTTCTCTTTCGCTAGAGAATCCAGCTTCGGCATAAATCAAGTTGGCATAGGTTTCTTCTTTGCTTCCTGATTCGAATAATCCTTTATATAGATTATCTAGGAAGTGAAGGTCTCTAACTGAGGCTGGGTCAATTCCAGCGACTGCAGTTTTGATTTCATCATCAGTTTTGCTAATGACTAATTTAGAATAGCTTCTAACTAATCTTTGGGCAGCACCGTCTTTGCTTTCAATATCAGGCAAAGCGATGTATTGGACTTTACGGGCATAGCTTCTACCAAGTGAACCATAGTTCTTTTCGATTAGATATTCTTCGACCAAGGCTTTTCTAAAAGCAGTTGGGAGAAGGCTCTTTTCGATGTAATCTTGATAGGTGACATATAAATCAGTGAAATATTCTTCGGCATCTTTATAGGTCTTGTTTCCGTCAAGTTGCTTTGTAACAAAGCTAGATGGCTTCTTTAAATCGAATAATTCAGAAGCTTGGGCATTATAGAATTTCTCTTCTAGGAATTCCGATCTCTTTTGGTAACTAGAATTGGTAATTACTGAATAGAAGGAATTTAGAATTGAATCTTTAATGTGAGCGATGAAGGCTTTGCAGTTTTTAACGCCTTCTTCACCGGTTCCATAAACGGAATGTGTTTTGATGAATTCAGCGATTTTAGCATCATCACCGGCAATGGCGAATAAGCCTTGTTCGGTAACGGTTTCACCGTCTTTAACATCATAGAAACTTCCAAATAGAGTCTTAGCATATATATATAGGATATTGTCGAGAATCTTTTCGGAATTTGTATCACCAGAAGTAACTAGAGCTTCATAGATTTGTTGAAGATTGTTATTTGGGATGTTTTCGATATCAAGGATCATCTCATCTTGCTTAGAAGCAGGAAGAGCGGCCTCAACATCAGAGCAACCAGCTAGTCCAATGGTTGTTGCGGCTAGCAAGGTAAGAATTGTCTTTTTCATGAATTTATTTTCCATCGTAGCAAGCTCCTCCCTTGGCCCAGTCGCCAGTTTTGGCTTTGGCGTCATTAGAACCATATCCGATAGCGCAGACTTCAGAGATTAAGCGTTGGCTGCCATCATCTTTCATTTTTCTAGCGGCGTCTTGTTGTTGTAAGTATTCAGCGTAGGTAATCCAAGCTTCGTCGAAGGTATCTTGCTTGTCTTCTACGGCTTTGACACGTTTTGATTTGATGTAGCTCTTGACTAAATCACCAATCTTCTCGTTCTTGAAGTTGATTTTCTTGGTTCCATCAGTGTTCTTGGCTTCCAATAATTCTTGGATCATGTAGGTATCCATGTTCTTGTCGTAATCTTTTACAGCACTAGAAATCTTGCTAGTTCTTTCGGTGTAATTAGAATCGGCAGAGGATTGGAATTTGTTAACGAATGTAGTCTTGGCGACGATTTTTCCATCACTATTCTTATAGGAAGGATAATAATCAGCATTTCCAAGCTTATCGTCGGTTGTAGCAACCTTTGATGGAGATAACATTGTCCAGTATTCAGAAAGGCTGGTAACGTTATTTGATTTTCCATCGCCATAATCAGTGACGCTAGCTAAGGCACCGGTTGGGGTGGCATATTCAGCTAAGGCAGAACGGTCAACGGTGATGAAGTGGATTCCTTGGTAGGAAGAAGTTCCGGCTCTAACAGCGAAGACGATTTGCCCTTTTTCGTTTGTTAAGACATTTTCACCTAAATCGATTATGCCTTTGGTATCGTTTTGGAATCCAGGTAAGTTAGCATAAGCAGCAGAAGCTTTACCAGCAGTAACTGGAAGGTTATTGGCTCCAATTTCGCTTGACTTGTAAGCAGCCCAATCGGTTGCAACAGAAGCAGTGCCTTCAAGGAAGTCATTGTAATCAATTGAATTTGGGGTAATGACAGCGATTTGGTGGTTGTTCATGTATTTGTTGAACAAGACATTGCGCGGATAGAAGGTAGAAGAATTGCTATTGACTTCATATCCGAGGTCTGGCTCGCCATTGCTATGGCTTGCCCAGGAAACATCATCATCACCTAAGGCAACAAAGGCGCCATAAGGGATTGTTCCGATTCCACGTGCTTCAAATAAAGAAGTAACAGTGTCACTTCCAACCTTAGCATCAGCAGATGGTAATAGGTTATTCTTAACGGTATCGCCATAGGAATTTGCTTGCTTATTGTAAATGGCATCGACTGCATATAGACCAAGCTTGAATTCTTGGACGTATTCGGTGTCTTTATCCATTATTTGAAGATCACCATATGTTTTTGCAGATCCATCATCTTCAGAAAGGTTATAGGCGATGTTACCAAATGTAAGTCTATCCTTAGAAGTGGCCTTGCCGGTTTCGTCAGTGCTATCGGCACCAGCTAATTCCTTAACGACATCCGATAACTTCTTCGATTCGGAAGAAGAAATGGTGGCTTGGGCGTGTTCATTGCTCGAAGCACTTCCAAGTTTGACCAAGATATGGGACACGTGATATGGCATCTTGTCTTTTAGATAACCTTCAGTAACTGGACCATAGGTGTCTTCAGAACCTTCGAGGTCTTTCCACTTTTTGCCATCACGGATATCATTGAGATTTTGTTGGGTGTAGTAGTCGGTGGTATATTTGTCCTTTTCTTCTTCATAGAGTTTTTGGTCTAGAAGTTGATCGACATTATCAACACCAGCGCTATCCAAGAGTTTCTCAAATTCTTCTTGGTATTTGGTCCCGTTATTCTTGGCATTAGTTTCGGCCTGGTCCTTTAAACCCGAGACTTTCTTTTGTGCTTTAGTTTTTAACTCCGCGAGTGCGGTAGCTTGAGATGGTTCTTCGTAGAATTTTCTGATTAATACTTCTTGAACCTTGTTAAATGCGGTGCTTGCGGCGCTGCTAGAATTCATATAGCTTCCGAATAGTTCTTCGGCGGTATAGTTTGTAACTTTACCTGCGGCGTCTGTGTAAGATAGCACCACGCCCTCATTATAAGTGACTTCATTACAAGCGGCTAAAGCACCGGTTGCAACTAATGCACTAACAATTCCGAGGGTGAGTTTGGCTTTTTTCATACTAGACTCGTTCCTCCTTCGTCTTGAACGTAGCGTGTTAATGATATTACTTTAATAAGTAATCTTACAAGAATTTTTTATGCGTAATTGCCTGTGCGGGCATAATATAGGTATTTTATGCCTAAAAAGGAGTGAAAAATGTACAAAGATTTATCTTTGGTTAGAAAAGTTTTTTATTACTTTTGTTGTTTAAGAGAGTTCAACTGACTAGAATATACACGCTTTGAGGTGTATGTATGAGCGAACTAGTCATTAAAGATTTGCATGTATCGGTAAAAGATAAAGAAATCCTAAAGGGTGTAAATTTGAAAATAAATGAAGGCGAGACACTTGCCTTGCTTGGTCCTAATGGCCATGGTAAGTCAACTTTACTTGCTGCGATTATGGGCAATCCTGAATTTAATGTAACAAGTGGTTCAATAACTCTTGATGGAGAAGATGTTCTTTCAATGAGCGTTGATACCCGTAATAAGAAAGGCTTGTTCCTTGCTTTACAAAACCCAGTTGAAATACCTGGCGTAAATTCTAGTGACTTCTTAAAAGCTGCTCTTAATGCTAGAAGAGAAAAACCTCTTACTCTTTTTGAATTCTATTCCAAATTAAAGAAAGCTTATGAAAGGGTCGGTATTCCTTTTGAAATGACTTCTAGAAACCTAAATGAAGGATTTTCCGGAGGCGAAAAGAAAAGAAATGAAATACTCCAAATGATATTGCTTGAACCTAAATTTGCTCTTCTTGATGAAATCGATTCAGGCCTTGACGTTGACGCTATGCAAATAGTTTCAAAGAATATTAGAGAAGAGCAAGATAATGGCAGAGGTTTTTTGGTAATTAGTCATTATGCGCGTCTATATGAAATGATTCATCCAACCCGTGCTGCTGTCATGGTCAATGGTAGAATTGCTGTTGAAGGTGGACCTGAAATAATCAAGAGAATTGATACCGAAGGTTATGAATGGATCCAAAAAGAATTGGGTATTTCTATTGCCAAGGAAGAAAAAGAAATGAATAAGGTTTCCATTGGTGAATGTGCTACAAGATTAGCAATAAAGGAATAATTGATATGCGTCAATTAACACTTATTGATAATGATATAAAAGACCTTGATTTTGAGGTAGAAGAGGGCGAAGAATTAAAACTTGATTTCGCCGCATTTTCTAATTTTCCTATTGCAAAAGTCAATGTAAATGTTAAAAAAGGTGGTTCTTTTAAAGGTGCCTTTGCTGATTTTTCCAAGGGTTCAGGAAAATTTGAGATTAATGTCAATTTAAGTGAAGGTGCTTCTTGCAAATGGAACTTATCTTCTCTTAGTAAAAATTGTGACAAAAAGATATTCTCGACTTCTTGTTTCCATAAAGAAAAAGGAAGCGACAGTTTGATGTCTAACTATGGTATCTGCCAAGATAATTCTAAATTAACTTTTACTGGCGTTTCTTCAATTGAAAAGTATGCGGTTAAGTCAAACACTAGACAAGAAGCTAAGATTATTGTCTTCGACCAAGGTGCCGATGGAAAATGTTCACCAGTTCTTAAGATTGACGAAAATGATGTTATTGCTTCTCACGGTGCTACAGTAGGCAAACTTAATGATTCCCATCTATTCTATTTAATGTCTAGAGGGTTAAGTGAAGAAGAAGCTAAACGTTTGATTACACTTGGATACCTCAAACCTGTTGTCGAATATTTCTCCGATGAAGATTTAAGGAAGAAGATACTTTCTTGTATCGAGGAGGGTTTTTAATGTTAGATCCATATAAAATTAGAAACGATTTTCCAATGTATAGAAACAAAATCAAGATGCAGGGCAAAGACCTTGTTTGGCTTGATAATGCTTCTACCACTTTTAAGCCTGATTGTGTTTTAGAGGCAGTTTCTAGATATTACACGAAAGAAACTAGCAATTCCCATAGAGGCGATTATGACCTTTGCTTTAATATGGATATGGAAGTATTAAATGCTAGAAGGGCAGTCGCAAAATTTATTAATTCAAAAGATACTGAAGTTGTTTTTACTTCAGGAACTACGGCGTCTATTAATCTTGTCGCCTTTGGATATGGGGTTAAATATTTAACTAAGAACGATAAAATCCTTCTAACCCAAGCCGAACATGCCTCAAATGTCCTTCCTTGGTATAAGGTTTCAGAAATGACTGGGTGCCAAGTTGATTTCATTCCTCTTGATAAAGACGGGAGATTAACACCTGAAAATCTAGAAAAAGCGTTGACCCCTGATGTCAAATTGGTATGTGTGGCCCATGTTACAAATGTACTTGGCTATATCGCTCCTATAAAAGAATTAGCGGACATTGCCCATAAGCATGGTGCTTTAATTGTTGTTGATGGAGCTCAATCTGTCCCTCATATAAAGATGGATGTTAAAGATAGCGATATCGATTTCCTTTCATTCTCTGGCCATAAAATGTGTGGTCCAACCGGAATTGGGGTTTTATATGGCAAATTCGATTTGCTTTCAAAGATGGAACCTTTCATGACTGGTGGGGGAATGAATGCCAAATTTGATATGTGTGGGGATGTAAATTATCTAGAACCTCCTCTTAGATTTGAGGCTGGAACTCAAAACCTAGAAGGAATTATTGGGTTACATGCTGCTATTGATTATCTAAATTCTATTGGATTAGATAATATTGAAAAGCATGAAGAAGAATTGAAGAAATACTGTGTTGAAAAGTTAAAGGCTACAGGTAAATGCACCATCTGTAACGAGAAATCCGAGGGGGGCATTGTAACGTTTAACGTAAATAATGTCTTTGCTCAAGATGCTGCAACTTATCTTAACTCTAAAGGTATCGCCTGTAGGTCTGGGCAACACTGTGCTAAGATATTAATAGATTTTTTAGGAACCATTGCTACGATAAGAGCATCTTTCTATTTATATACGACAAAAGAAGATGTCGATGCTCTTGTTGATGCCGTTTCCACTTGTGAAGGAGATTACTTAAATGCCTATTTCAATTGAACTCACTCCTGAAATAATGAGAGAAATCATTATGGATCATTATTCTTCTCCTAGACATAAACACAAAATGGAAGGAGATGGATTTTTATCTACCCATTCATCTTCTGTTAATTGCATTGATGATATCGATGTTTTCCTTAAATACGATGAAAACGGCAATGTAAAGGATGCGTGCTGGGATGGGGTAGCCTGCGCTATATCGACTGCATCTAGTGATATACTTTGCGATTTATTAATCGGAAAAAGTAAAGAACAAGCCGAATACATAATCGAACAATATCACCATATGCTTCATGAGGAAGAATATGATGCTAGCGTTCTAGATGAAGCTCTTGCTTTTATGAACACAGGAAAACAAGCTGCCAGGATTCATTGTGCTACTATTGGTTGGGATGCGATGGACTGCTTGCTAAAGGAGAAGAAAGATGGACGATAAGACTAAAGCTAGCGAAATCGTTGATGAACAATACAAATACGGTTTCAAAAACAAGGACGTATCCATTCTTTCTACTGGAAAAGGTTTAAATGAAAATATAGTTAAGGAAATCTCTTCCTTGAAACATGAACCTGAATGGATGAAGGAATTCCGTTTAAAGAGTTACCGTGCTTTTAAGGCTATGAAAATGCCTTCTTTTGGACCTGATTTATCCTTTTTAGATTTTGATACTTATACATATTTTACTAGACCAAGTGAAAAAGAAGAGAATACATGGGATAAAGTTCCTAAGACAATTAAGGATACTTTTTCTAAATTAGGCATTCCTGAAGCTGAACAAAAGTATCTTTCAGGCGTTTCTACCCAATATGAATCTGAGGTTGTCTATCACAACATGTTAAAAGAAGTCGAAGAAAAAGGAGTTATCTTCCTTTCTACTGATATGGCTTTGCAGATGTATCCGGATTTAGTTAAGAAATATTTTAATACGATTGTTCCTTTTGCTGATAATAAATTCTCTGCCTTGAATGGCGCTGTTTGGAGCGGAGGAAGCTTTATCTATGTTCCAAAAGGCGTGCATTTGGATAAACCTTTGCAGTCTTATTTTAGAATCAACAATGAAAAATCAGGCCAATTTGAAAGAACTTTGATTATTGTTGACGATGGGGCTGACTTGCATTATGTTGAAGGTTGTACCGCCCCAATTTATTCAAAAGATTCTTTGCATGCTGCAGTTGTTGAAATCTATGTTGGCAAGGGTGCTAGATGCCGTTATTCGACTGTTCAAAACTGGTCTAATAATATTGTTAATTTAGTTACCAAGCGTGCTTATGTTGAAGAAGATGGATTGATGGAATGGATAGACGGAAACATCGGTTCCATGGTCAATATGAAATATCCTGGATGTATCTTAGCTGGTGATAGGGCTAAAGGAACTTGTATTTCTATAGCAGTTGCTAGCAAGGGACAATTCCAAGATGCTGGGGCTAGAATGATTCATAAAGGAAAGAATACATCCTCGACAATTATTTCTAAATCCATTGTTAAAGGTGGCGGTGTTGCTAATTATAGGGGCACCGTACGTAGCGAACCTAATGCAATCGGATCTAAATCACACGTCGAGTGTGATACTTTGATTTTAGACGAAGCAAGTAGAAGCGATACTATTCCAACTAATGAAATACAAAATTCAGCCTCCTATATCGAACATGAGGCTACTGTTTCTAAGATTAGCGAAGACCAATTATTCTACTTAATGAGTCGTGGATTATCTGAAAAAGATGCGACCCAGATGATAGTTATGGGCTTTATTGAACCGTTCTCTAAAGAACTACCAATGGAATATGCGGTTGAGCTTAATCAACTTATTAAGATGGACATGGTGGGGTCAGTTGGTTAATGTCTTCTTTTGATTTTGATTCAATTGTTATTGGCGGGGGACATGCTGGAGTTGAAGCTAGCCATGCTACTGCCAAACTAGGGAATAAGACCCTTCTTTTAAGTTTGAATCTAGATATGTTAGGCAACATGCCTTGCAACCCTCATATTGGGGGTTCTGCTAAGGGGAATGTTGTTAGGGAAATTGATGCCTTGGGCGGATTAATGGCTACCGCAGCCGATGTCAATCCTCTTCAAATGAAGATATTGAACACCGGAAAAGGTCCTGGGGTACAATGCTTAAGATCGCAACAAGATAAGAAACTCTATCCTAAGATTATTAGAAATCTTCTTTCTACAGTTCCTAATCTTACTCTAGTTGGAGAAGAAGCAATTTCTATTACAAAAGAAGATGATCTTTTTGTAGTTACTACTAATAAAAATACCTATAAATCCAAGACTGTAATAGTTACTACAGGTACTTATTTAAATTCTAGAATCATCTCTGGGACATCTTCTTTTTCTGGTGGCCCAGATGGAGAAAAAGCATCCACGTCCCTCACGTATTCATTAAATAAGCTAGGAATAAAGACATTTAGACTTAAGACAGGAACGCCTCCTAGAATTGATAAAGATAGCATTGATTTTTCTAAAGGAGAAATCCAACCTGGCTCAACTTTGCCTTTGACTTTTTCTTTCTTTCCCAAGACAAATAGAGATTATTCAAAGCAACTTCCTTGCTATTTGATTTATACGACTAAAGAAACATTAGACATAATAAATAATCATCTTCCAGATTCTGCTTTATTTAATGGAAATATTACTTCTAATGGGCCTAGATATTGCCCTTCTATTGAATCTAAGGTTGTTAGGTTTGCTGATAAGCCTAGACATCAATTATTTTTAGAACCAGAAACTGAAAATGGCAATTCTATTTATCTACAAGGGTTTTCTACTGGAATGCCTCATGATATTCAAGAAATCATGGTCCATTCATTGCCGGGGTTAGAAAATGCCAAAATATTAAAGTACGCCTATCAAATTGAATATGATGCATTGACCTCTTTCCAATTTGATCGTTCGTTAATGGTTAAAAGCGTTCCAGGATTATTTGTTGCTGGACAAATTTGTGGAACTTCAGGTTATGAAGAAGCCGCTGGGCTTGGCTTAATGGCTGGGATTAACGCAAGTAGATATCTACATAAGCAAGATCCAATTATATTAAAACGTAGCGAAGCCTATATTGGAGTCATGATTGATGATTTAGTTACAAAAGGCGCCGAAGAGCCTTATAGACTTTTATCATCGAGGGCTGAATATCGCTTGCTTTTAAGAAATGATAATGCCGATGCTAGATTAATGGATTTAGGACATGAAATTGGTCTACTTAGCGAGGACGTGTATTCAAAATTCAAGGAAAAATATGCTCGCATTAACGCTACTATAGAAGCTTTAAAAACTAGCAATATTACCGATAAAGATAAATTAAATTCTCTTTTAATTGAAAAGGGCGGAGAACCAACTTCCATTGGTTTAAAATCTTATGATGTATTAAAAAGACCTTTCTTCCATTATGAAGAGATTCGTCCAATAACTGAAGGGTTAAAAGATTTTGATTTGGATTATCAAGAAATACAATCCCTAGAAGCCATTGTTAAATATGAAGGCTATATCAAAAAAGAAGAAAGGGAAGCATCTTTATTAATTAAAGAAGAGAATATGCTTATTCCAAATGATATAGATTATCTACATATGGATGGATTACGTTTGGAAGCTAGAACTAAATTAGATACAGTTAGGCCAACTTCAATCTCCCAGGCTTCTAGAATTTATGGGGTTAATCCTGCTGACATTTCTATATTACTATTGAATCTAAGGAGGATGAAGAAATGAATTTTAAGTCTATGCAAGAACTTTTATTAAAAAAAGGTATTGCTATTGATTCCTCTTTAGAAAATAAGTTCAATACATACGCTTCTAGCCTAATTGAATGGAACGCGAAGATGAATTTGACTTCCATAAAAGAAGAAAGCGAGATCTTCGAAAAGCATTTTTTTGATTGCCTCCTTTTAATGGAATCTTTTGATTTTTCTAATAAATTAATTGCTGATATTGGCTCTGGTGCAGGGTTTCCGGGAATGGTTATAGCGCTTACTAATCCAAGTGCAAAAGTAACTCTAATTGATTCGACTTCTAAGAAATTTCAGTTCCTTGAATTTATTAAAAAAGAACTGCAAATCCCAAATGTTTCTTTCCATATTGGCAGAGTCGAAGACATGAAAGAATATAGGGATTACTTCGATGTTGCTACCTCTAGAGGCTTCTCTTCTTTATCTACTACATGTGAAGTAAGTTCTCCTTTAGTTAAGGTTGGGGGATATGTAATTTCAATGAAATCCAATCAAGGTGAAGAAGAATTAAAATTAGCTGAGCCCCATTTAAAAAACCTAGGCTTAGTTAAAGAAAAAGCCATAACTGATTATTTGCCTTCTTCTAATAGCCTTAGGTTTAATATTTTCCTAAAGAAAGTAAAAGAGACCCCAAATAAGTACCCACGTC
>DAVZIW010000001.1:0-84814 GCA_052273085.1 Candidatus Alloenteromonas sp. | reverse complement strand
ATTTGTTTCCATATTTTAAGAAAGAAAATATTGGTTGCTTTAACTGGGGGTTTGTAACTGGCAAGCAACAAACTAGAGAACCTTGGGAATGGCTTTGGAATGCCTATGATAAAGGCAAGGGAAAAGATTGGGATTTTACCAAATGGCAACATGATTTAGTTAGGCCAAATCTTAGACCTTACGATCCAAAAGAATATGATGTTATTAAAGAAGTAACTGCTGAAGCTGATAAGGAATGGGAAGAAAAGAATAAATAAGAAACCCGTTAAAATATGTCTATAAATATTGAAAAGATAAATAATTCCGATTTCATCACGTATGAAGGGAATAATTTTAGGATTTGCTTTTGTTCAAACGGGGCTTCTATTTATTCATATTCATATAAAGGCCACGAATGGTTTTTCTCTCCATTAGACAAATCCATATTCCTTGATTCAAAAGGATTTTATGGGAAGACACTTGGACCAATCGCAGGAAGATATAAATTAAATAATGAAGTTATTTGCCATGGGGGAATTAATTCAATTTCCTTTATGGAATTTGAATATACGTATTCAATAAATGAAGACGATTTCCAAATAGAATTTAGATTAAATCTAGACAAAGAAGAAACTTTCTATGGGAACCATTGCAAATATATAGTTACCTATAAAGTTAATGAAAATGGGGAGATATTAATTCAATACCAGATAGAAGCAAAAGAAGATACATACGCTTCTTTATCTTTGCATTCATATTTTAATTTCCTAGAAGAAGATGTTAGGAATTTAAAGGCTAGAATAAATGCAAAAGAAGTATCTATTTTAAATGGTGATTTAAGCATCAAAGGATTTAGCAAAGTAAGTGAAGCGTTTGATTTTAAAAAGCCAAAATTATTAAAGAAAACCTATGTAGAAAAAGAGAATTTAACTACACGGGGTCATTATCTTAAAGGAGTTAGTTATCCTATAAGAATAGAAGATAAAGGATGTGCCCTAGAAATTGATTCTTCTTTTCCTAGCGCGTTAATATATCTAGATTCTGCTCCGGTTGGGGTTATAGGATTAAATAACCAAAAAGAAAAGCAATTCTCTTGTTTTGTCCTTGAACCTGAAATAGATCCAGAAAATAAAGTTGAATTGCTTATTAAATCAAATACGACTAAATCCAATTGGATAAAATTATCTTTCTTCAATAATTAGAATATTGTCTTTTCAGTCCAACTATCGAATAAGTGGACCTTATTTTCTTTGAAGCCGAACTTCATAACAGCCCTTTCTTTAATATCTAATTCGGAAGAAACCTTAGATAACATGTCTTTCCCGCCGAAATCGAAATGGACATACGATTGGTCGCCAAGAAGTTCGCTTAAACTAATCTTAGATTCGAACGAATCAGTTTCTTCATTAGGAACGATATCTTCCGGACGGATACCAAATAATATTGGATGGCTCTTGCCTTTATTAACTTCTTCTAAGTTAGCAATATGTTCTTTTAAGGCCAAGATATATTCATGATTTTCAATATCGATTGGTTCTTCTTTCTTTTTGAACAATTTCTTTTGACTGGTTTTTAATTCGTTTTGTCTAGTTAATAATTCCTTGGCTAGAGGAAGTGCTTCGTTTTGTCTAACTAGTTCAGCTTTATAGAAATCATCATGGATCTTGATTTGTTCTTTAGTTAGTTTAATCTTCTTTCCATCGTTAAAAATAACGACCCCGTTATCGTATTTAGCTTCTAAAACATTCATTGCAGGAGAACCGATAAATGTTGCAACAAATAGATTAGATGGATGTCTATATATTTCGGCAGGGGTTCCGATTTGTTGGATATAGCCTTTCTTCATGACAACGATACGGTCCGCCATGGTCATGGCTTCTATTTGGTCATGGGTAACATAAACAGTAGTGGCCCCGATGGCTTTATGAAGACGAATGATTTCGCTTCTCATCGTAACCCTTAATTTCGCGTCTAGATTAGAAAGAGGTTCATCCATAAGGAATAATCTAGCGTTCCTTACAATTGCTCTACCCAAGGCTACTCTTTGCCTTTGTCCACCGGATAATTCCTTTGGCTTTCTTTGTAAATATTCTTCTATTTCTAGGATTTTAGCAGCTTCATGAACTCTTGTTTCTATTTCTTCTTTAGGTAGATGCCTTACTTTTAAAGAGAAAGCAAGATTATCAAATACAGTCATATTTGGATAAAGCGAATAGCTTTGGAATACCATGGCTATATCTCTATCTTTAGAAGAAAGATCATTACAATATTCACCATTTATATAAAGCTCGCCGCTAGAAATATCTTCTAAACCCGCAATCATTCTTAAAGTAGTGGATTTACCACATCCAGAAGGACCGACAAAAACAACGAATTCCTTCTTTCTTATCTTTAAATTGAAATCAATAACTGCATGTACTTTCTTGTTATAAACTTTATTTACATGCTTTAGTTCGACATAATCCTCTTTTAAATCAGGATCAGGAAGAGCTTCTTCTTTCTTTATATCTTTTTCTTCTAATGGAAGTGTAGGTTCTATCTTCTTATTCATAAATATATAAACCGCCTTAGGTAAATATTAAAGAAGATAAAGGAAAGTAAAAAGTCGAATCGAAGTGGAAAAATACCGCTTTAGTTTGGCTTTTTTATTTATTTTTCTTGTTGGAATCTTCTTCTTTTTCCTTTTTTATATCCCAAGGTAAATCATATAAAGACCAAGATGGGTGCTTTTGTTTAACTAAGGCAACGGATTCTTCTAATAACTTCTTTTCAATAGGAGCAACATTGCTAGCAACGCCTTTATAAACTTTATCAGTCTTATCGATAGCAAAATTAGCCTCGGTTTCGCTATCTTCGATTAATCCAGATACTAATAAATAGCATCTTAAGGCAGAAGGAGTGGAAATGGATGAGATATATTTCCTATCTTCATCTTCGAAGGAATCATAAAGTTCCTTTCCTTGAGGGAAGGCATAGGTAAATAACAATGATAATTTGAAAGTCTTTGCTTCTCTGATTAATGATTTAGATAAACCTTTTTCTGAATTAATAGCCTTATCTAATATCTTTATAGCATCTTTTATCGATCCTTTTGATAATAATGAATACACGGTTACGTTATTTAAGACATAAGTAAAATCGGTTACTTCATCATAAACTGGAATATCAGGAAGTTCTATTCCTAATAAACTAGATTCTTCTGCTAGAAGCATGTTGTTATAGGCAACTTTATTAACTGGCTTAGATAGAAGCATCATTAAATAGCCATCAGTTATAGAATCTAATCTAAATGGAAGGTAATCATAAATTATTATCATTCCCCCGACAGTCAAAATTACTAATGAAATGATTTGGATCCAGCCAAAACTAGGTGTTTTTTTAGCTAAGTTAGCACCGACTGAGAACAAAACAACCAAAATAATAAGTTCGATAAGATAGAACAATATTGGGAAAGAAATATAAGCACCTAATCTAGATTTTTCTTTATCCTTAGGGGTAACTTTTGTTTCTCCAGTTAATCCATCAAACTTAACATATCCAAATTTCTTTTTGCCTTCTTTAGTAGTTTTGACCCCTAAACCTAAGATTGACCAATAAACAACCCTATATTTGCCTACTCTAGCCCCTAATAAATGACCTAATTCCATTAAAACGGAATTTAATAAGATGCCTGCTACAATTCCAATAAATACTAGCAATATGGAATTGATTGGCAATGAGTTACCAACATTAGAAACTATAGGTCTTATCCAAACTAGACCAACAAAAATAGCAACCCCGAACATTAGGACATAAGCTATAAAGGCAGCGAAATCGTTCTTTTTCATTAAAAAGCCTCCCTAAGAAGTAGGCAAATAGAGCTTGTTATCATTAATTTTGCCTAGTGATTGTTAACAGCCAATCACACGTGTTCTGTTAAATCTAGGTAAATACATCGAACTTTATCGACGAAGATTATTATATTCATTTAATTTGAAAAGTCATTAGAAGATTATAGACATCGCTTCGTTACAACTCTCGACCATTAAAACAATCTTGTCTATTTTTTTACAATCATGCCATTTTCATAGATGCTTGTAGCATCAAAATCCAATTCATCATTCCAAACAACGCTATATCCCCCTGGGTCAAGATGTCCGCTCTCGAAAAGTTTACGATTTTTCTTCAACTCTATTAACTGAGGATACTTAGAAAACATTGAAGACATATCATACTTGACGACTTTCCCATCTTGAAAAGTCACCTCAATAGTTACGTCTTCTAAAAACCTTACTTCCGTGGCAATATAATGCATTGATCAGCACCTCTCCGTCCACCATTTTATCATTATTGTCGTCAAAAAAAGAGCCAGTTTTTTAGACACGGCTCTCTTTTAGTCTATTCTCCTCTTTTAATCATCTTTCCATCTTGAAGTCTACTTTCTTCAGCGGCAATAGCCATCAAGTGGGATTCTAATGAGCTTTCTAATGCGGTGCTTGCTTCCTTTTTACCAGTAACGACATCATATAAGGCGTTTACTAATCCAGAATCTCCGCCACCGTGTCCTCCAGAAACATCAGGAAGAGCCTTGAATGGAATTATTTCAGTTGGCTTATCATATGCTTTCAAGACTAAGCATTGTTTCTCTTCGTTTAAATCTAATTCACCCATACTGCCATGGAATCTATAGATACGTCCTGCATCGCCAGTAAAAGCAGTCATGCATAAATTAGCAGTAACTCCATTTTCAAAAAGAATATTGGTTTCTTGATGATCGACTACATCATTATCGCAAGCAAATACGCAACGTCCGTAAGGTCCGTTTTCATATGCTTTCCTTATTCCTTCTTCAGCAAGAGTTTCATCACTGCAAACTACATTCATTGGCCACATAGTCTTTGGACGTCCGTCTCTAATCCACCAATCAACATAAATCTTTTCGGCACTATATGGGCAACTATGTAAGTAAGGGCAATCTTTGCAATGATCAGCTGCACCTTTTGGTTGGTTTTCCTTTTTAAAGAAACTAAGACTTCCAATAGATGAAACAGTCTTGAATTTAGATTTTGCATAGAATTGTAGTAAGTCCATATCATGACAGCATTTAGCCATAATCATCGGAGAAGTATCTTCGCTTCTTCTCCAATTTCCACGCACATAACTATGGGCTTGATGCCAGAAAGCGACTTGTTCAATTGCCTGGATATCTATTAATTTCCCTATCTTGCCTTCGTCAATTATCTTGGAAGCTGCCAAGAAGGCCTGTGCATATCTAAGTACATGGCAAACAACGACTTTGCCACCATATTGTTTTTGGGTAGCAAGAAGTTTTTCACATTCTTCTTTTGAATCTGTGATTGGTTTTTCTAGAAGAACATCATAACCAAGTTTTAAAGCAGAGATGCAGTGACGGACATGATCTTTATCTTGGGTGGCAACGATACAGATATCCGCTCTTTTTTTAGCAAAGAAATCCTTTTCATCAAGAAAAAGATTATCATCACTTACTCCAAAACGTTCTCTAACCGCATCTAGTTTTACTTGTCTTTTATCACAAACGGAAACAATTTTATATCTAGGGTCTTCATTCATTACTTTTCCATAAGAATCAGCCCCACGGGAACCTGCCCCGATAATCGCTACAGTTAGCACTCTTTCTTTTAATCCCATATAACAGCCTCCGAATTTTGATGCCTAACTATGTTATATATAATTCTTATTATCTATGTATATGTAGCGGTTTTTATCTTTAATTTTAATGCTTATTTTGCTACTAATTCCCAAACAGTAGGAGTTTCATCAACATAATGCCAATAATTGTGGGATTTTAAATCTTCTACACTTGGCTCGGCTTCTGAATAGTAATACATGCTAGATGATGGTATGTCAGTAATGGTTTTACTTGTATCAGCCCATTTTACAAAACAATATTTAATTGCCTTACAGTTATTAAACGCCCACATTCCAATAGAAGTAGGAGCAACAGTAGATGGAATTACTATTGTATTAAGAGTGCTACATTGTGAGAAGCAACTAAACCCAATAGAAGTTACCCCTTCTTGGATAGTAACAGTAGTTAAAGCGGAGCAACTAGAGAATGATGAATCGCCAATTATTTTTACACCGCTAGGAATAACAATCGAAGTCAAAGATAAGCAGCAATAAAAGGCATATTCATCAATAGAAGCAACACTAGATGGAATAGGTGAATTAAATGCATCACATTGGTTAAAAGCAAACTTTCCAATTGATATTAATCCCAAAGGTAAATCAATGTCTTTCAATGCCGTACAATATTGGAAAGCATAATCCCCAATGCCAATAAGAGTGTTTGGCAAAACAATAGACTTAAGAGCCTTGCATCCACTAAATGCATGATTCCAAATATTAGTAAGGCCTTCAGGAAGGCCAATAGATGTAATCGACTTGCAATTTTCAAACGCTTTGTTGCCGATAGAAGTAACACCTTTGCCAATCTTAACTACAGATAAAGCAGAGCAACCCCTAAATGTTTCAGCCCCAATAGAAGTTACTTTATCTGGAATAATGATAGTAGATAACGAAGAACAGAAACTAAAAGCCCCAGCCCCTAAATTAACTAAGCTATCTGGCAATGTTATTTGGCTCAAGACGCCACATTCACAAAAAGCAACCATTCCAATAGAAATAAGATTTTTACCAAACGAGACCGAGCTTAATGATTCACAATATTGAAACGATCCAGTACCTATAGAAGTAATGTTATCCTGAAAAGAAATCTCTTCCAAACCGGCGCAACCATAGAAAGCATAGTCTCCAATTGAAGCAACATCACCAGGAATAACGCTATCCTTACATCCCAAAACCAAGGAATTATCTATTGTCTTTATAACTGAATTGGAATTATTTCTAGAATCAAAAATCTTGTTTCTAGAATCTACTTCAATAGAAGAAACGGCTTTAGAAAAACAAATCAATTTGTTTCCGATTGAGCTAATGTTATTTGAAATAAATATAGATTTAAGTGAACTACGATTTGAAAAAGCTTCATCTTTAATAGAAACTACAGGTAAGGAATTATAGAAAGAGGGGATTATTATTTCGGTGCAGTTCATGTTTATAGAATTTAAAACGGTATAGGCTTTCGTATATTTGACCCCATCTATCTCGCTTTCAAAATCAATTAAGCTATATCTTAAAGCGTTAACTTCTTGTATCCCGCCTTTTTTCTTACATATTACGCATTCCATCTCTAAAGGATTATCTTCATTGATATTAAAGATATGTTTTGCTTCATCTTTCTTTAAATGTTCATATCCTGAATCGATACAAGCGTGCCAATGAGTACGCCCATCACTTGACCAGGCTAAAGAATAAGTATGTTCTAGTTTAGCGGTCTTGCTATCTATATAGGAATAGCCACATTTGCATACATGGGTCGTGTATCCTTCTTCTTCAAAGGTCGGATCAGTAACTGTAGAAACAAAAGAATGAGGTTCCTTATCGGAAACCACATCATGACCACACGTAGACCTATGGTAATGATATTCTTCATCATATGTCAATTTATCTTCGAATGTATGTTCGTGGATAGAAGGAGCAGAAGAAGTTACTTCACTAGATTGGGTTATTGAAGATGGAGTAGACGAGATTTCTTCACTACTTGTATCTACTATTTTGCTTTCTTCGCTAGATGAACGCCCGCACCCTAAAAGTAAAGGTAAAAAACCAATAAGCAAAAATACATTCTTCTTCATAAGCAACCTCCATAGGTTAACTAAATGTTAAAGAAAAATATAAAAGAAAAGAATACCCATATTGATATTTTAATTATAGAAGTTATTTGGATTCTTCTTTTTTGGATAAACCCATGATTGCAGGAAGGATGATATTCATTGAATTATCAATAAATTTATTCATCTTCTTGGAGAATTTTTCAGGGGTTAATTTAGGATCTTTAAAGCAATATCCAAATTCATCGGAAACTATATGGGCGAAACGTCTTGCAGCGTTTCTATACCCATCTTTTTTTAGTTCCTCGCCTTCATTTTCTTTAGTCCATAAAGACAATAATTTGGCATTTAGTTTTCCGAATATAAAATCATCAGTTAAATCTCTCGCGGCTGAATTATAAGTAGAACGTAAGAAAGTAAAATTATCTTTTACGTATTGAAGGAATGCCTTAAGAGTAGATTTAACATCCTTGCATTGATTTACTTTTTCTAAATCTTCATTAAGGAAAATAGCTGCGATCAAATCATATATATCTTGATAATGATAGTAAAAAGTCTGTCTATGGCATCCACACTTTTGGCAAAGTGCGGTGACATTGATATCCTCCAAAGGGATATCTTCCATCATCTGCTTCAAGGCATATTTGAGTTTTGATTCGGTAATCATTTGATTAAAGCAGAATACTCCTTAGCTATATTTGCACCTAATTTGGCGTTATTTAATATAAGGGCTATATTTGATTCAAGAGATTTTCCACCAGTTAATTCAACAATGCGTTTCAAAAGGAAAGGAGTAACATCCTTGCCTTTGATCCCTTGTTCTTTGCTTTCTTTAACGGCTTGATCAACAATCGAGTCAATATAATCATGAGGTAACGAATATTCTTCTGGAACAGGATTAGAAATCAAAATACCGCCTTCTAGTTCTAAATCACGTTTAGCTTTGATAATCGAAGCGGCTTCTTTAGGGGAAGCAAACGCATAGTCAACTGGATAAGAGCTAGAAGAGGAATAGAAGTTAGCAAAACTCTTTTCTTTGTTAGAAAGAATAGTAACTCCTTCGGTTTCTAGGTATTCTAAAGTCTTTGGGATGTCTAATATTGCCTTGGCTCCAGAGCAAATAACGGCAACATCAACTTCTCCCAATTCTTTTAAATCACGGGAAATATCAAAAGTGGATTCAGCTCCGCGATGAACCCCTCCGATACCTCCGGTAACGAATATTTCAATACCAGCCATATGTGCGACTAGCATAGTAGCGGATACAGTAGTGGCACCCCACATCTTTTTGGCCACTACAATTGGCAAATCTCTTTTTGAAACCTTGGCAATTCCTTTTTTCTTGCCAAATTCTTCGATTTCATCATGGCTCATTCCAACGACAATCTCACCATCAATAATTCCAATTGTTGCAGGAATAGCCCCATTATCTTCTATTGTTTTTTCTACCAACAAGGCTGTCTCAACGTTTTTAGGATAAGGCATGCCGTGCGATATAATCGTAGATTCAAGTGCGACTACCGGCTCTTTGTTTGCTAATGCTTTAGCGACTCTTAGACTTACTTTCATCATTCTTCTCCAATGCTTTCAATCCATTTTACAACCCTCTTATCCAATAAGAAATATAGAGAGCCAAAAATAATTACGTTTAAGGCTGTTGTTAGATAAAAACTCCAAGACAAACTTCCCCATGATAGGGCTAATATAGGACTAAACGGTTTTCCTCTTGTAAAATATAACCCAATATCACAGCCAAATATCAATATTCCCAAAATAGAAAGGGCGATAAATAAAATAGCCCTATATCTATTAAGTGGAACACAGATTCTGAATAACGAAACAAAAGAAATTAAAGTAAAGGAAAGGACTGCACATGTGCAAGTTGACCTCCAATAGAAATCAGGATTAGAGGAACTAGTGAATGCATTTGGCCAAATCAAATAGATAACAAACGGAATCGTAGCAACTATTATCTCTGTTAATCCTGCCGGGAATGCTCTTACTAATATGTTTTTAAGGAATGAACCCTGCAGTTTTTCGTTAGATGGTTGCAAAGCAAGGAAGAAAGAAGCGATACCTATAGTAATAAATTCCCAAATAAACATATTCGCCGTATTAAACGGATAGCCCATTCCATTAGCAAACATGGAGATGATAAAGATAAAGGAAAGGACTATAGCGAACATGGTTTTTGTAACAAATACAGAACATGTTCTCTGTAAGTTATTGATTACACGTCTCCCCTGGAATACTACATCTGGGAGTCTAGAGAAGTCTGAATCAAGTGCGACTAAATGAGAGACGCTTCTTGCAGCTTCAGAGCCACTCGCCATCGCAATAGAGCAATCCGCAACCTTTAAAGCCAGGATATCATTGACTCCATCACCAGTCATCGCGACTTTGTTACCCATTTGTTTATAAGCGTTTATCAAAACGGCCTTTTGTTCCGGGCTCACCCTGCCAAAAACACTATAAATCGGAGCAAGGGCAGCGGTTTCATCTAATGACTTCCCTTCAAGCGAAATGCATTTATTCGCATTTGGTACCCCGACCTTTTTAGCAATTTCAGAAACCGTAACAGGATCATCGCCCGAAATGACTCTAATCTCGACACCAGAATCAATGAACCACTTTATATTCGCCTCGGCATCATCTTTTATGTGATCTGAAAGAACTAAGACTCCAATTATTTCACATCCATCAGGAACCTTGCCGTTTTTTATAGGTTTCTTATTTCTAGCAACTACCAAACATCTATTACCTTCGCTAGCTTTAGAAGCTATCAAGGCTTTTATTTCAGGATCCTCTTTTGTAGGAACAAATCCATATGCACCAAATGCATAACTGCCTTCATCAACCAAAGACACGGCGGAATATTTAAGTTCGGAATCAAAAGGAATGCAATCGAGCATCTGCTCATGGCAAGAAGAACCGAATTCTTCAATTAATGCCTGAGCGGTTGGATTTGAATCACGGGTGAAATGAAGAATAGACGAAACTAGATAACCAATCTCGCTAGTCTGTGTATTTTTGCCAACCGGGATTATTTCAATCAATTTCATTGTCCCGTCAGTTAATGTCCCTGTTTTATCTAAGCAAAGCATATCAACCCTAGCTAACATTTCGATGCAATAGAGTTGCTGCACCAAAACTCTTTTCCTTCCTAGAGTAATAACCCCAACCGCTAAAGTTAAGGATGTAAGAAGGAACATGCCCGTAGGAAGCATTGCAACAATTGAGCCAGAAACAGAAGCGATAAGGCTAGCCAACCTAGGATTCATGCTTCCATATATTTGGTTAAACGAAAATCCATCATTAATCTTTTGTATGGTAAAAGTAATAAACTGTGTCGCTCCAAAGCAAATTGATAAGATGCCGCATGTTAAGACAATTGAATTGATTGACCTTTTAATTTCAGAATTTGGACGGTCAAATTTAGAAGCATTCGTCCTTAAAGTTTCATCGTAATTAGCAGAACCAACTTTGACTACTTCAGCAAGGCAACTACCCTTTGTAAGGAAGGTTCCTGCATATATGGGGTCTCCCTTTTTCTTTTTTACAGGTATAGATTCTCCAGTCAATAAAGATTCATCAACTGCAATCTCCCCCTCTCTAACAATGCTATCGGCAGATATCTTATCTCCACTAGATAATTTAATAATATCCGATAGAACTATTCCACTCGCGGAGGCTTCCATCTCTACTCCACCCCTAATTATTTTGGCTTTTGGGTCAGTTACAATACGTAACTTATCAACCATTCGTCTGGCATTTATATCTTGGGCAATTCCAATAAATATATTCGCACCCAATATGATGATAAAAAAGTAGTGGGAGAATGATAATTTGGCTAGCAACATCAAAATAAAAACCACAAACAAAATAAGGTTCAAGAAATTGAATAAATTATCAAAAAGAATCTGAGGATAAGTTTTTGTAACTTGTTTGCTTACTTTATTAACTAATCCTGACTTTTTTCTTTCGTCGACTTGGGCTTTGTTTAACCCAACACTAGGATCTACTTCATAAGGAGTAGCAGAAGCAATCAATTCATTTAATTTCTTTGTAGTCTTTTTCATTGATCACTCCTTAAACACGCAACCGGGTCTTTATTTGCAGCCATTCTTGATGGAATTAAGCCACTTAAATATGAAAGCAAAATAGATAAGGCGAGCAAAATCAAAGCATGTAAAGGATTTAACTTAGCTATAGAAGATAAATTATTTCCAGGGAATTTATAATCGATAATCGCATTAATTGGGAAACAAGCCAAAACAGTAAACAAGACTCCAATGAGCCCGGCGACTAACCCAATAATTACGCATTCGGCTTCGAATAATCGACCTACATCTTTCTTTCTTGCCCCACACGCCCTAAGTATTCCGATTTCTTTTGTTCTTTCAACAACCGAGACATAAGTAATAATCGCAGTCATAACAGAAGAAACGACTAAAGAAATAGAAGCAAAGACAATCAATACGGCCGATATAACATTAATCATTGTTCCTAACGAACCTGTAAAATCAGACATAATGTCGCTATAGACTATCTTTTCGGAATCGCGTTTTCCTTCATTTAATGAATCCATGTAGTTAAGTAATACATCTTTACTAGATAAACTCTTTGGGAAAACTAGTACAGAAGTAATCAAAGAATAAGAATTAGCTAAAGCCATTACATCGACAAAATTAGAATCTGCATCTTTAGAAAAGAATTCTCCGCTAGTTATCATAAGCAGGAACAACGCCGCATTATTTGAATCATTATTTATTTCTAACGAATTAAAAGTCGCACCATAAGATTGGCACCACGATAAATATGATTTCGGATTTGAAGAAGGGGCATAGCAGGTATATCCACCTGTTTCAGTCATTTGTTTTATGCAAAATATATTTTGATATCTAGCAACGTTATTAAATAAGGTTGAAAGAGTGTTTGTTGATATTGTAGCTTCTCCCTTTTCTTTTTCAGAATAGGATTTCATCAAGGTTTTTAAAGAAGCATTTAAAGCAGCAACCCCATCGTTACTAACATCAGTTGGATCACTTTTTGACCTAGGAACATACCAGTTGTCCTTTTGTTCTTGGGCAAGAGCATAACCTGCTCCACCTTCAGAATAATCTTTTGCCATTATATCTTTTAAGCCAGGTAAATAAGCCAAAGAAGAAGGCATCAATGTAAGATAAGATTCTTTTGTTGGACGCAAAACCCCAACGATTTTACATTTTATTGGATTATAGTATTCATCATTGTTATAGACTTCATCATAATCATCGACTGTCTTATATCTAATTATTTCAGTTTCGTCTTTCTCGCCAACGAACTTATAATCTTCACCGCTCGTTTCTAGTTTAATATTCTTATAAGAAGGAACCTTGGCAATAACCTTGGTTTCAATTGATTTTTTATAATATGAGGAATTTGTATAACACTTGTATTCTTTGTATTCCTTGTCGCCTTCTCCATCATAAATCAAAGAAGAGAAACTAATTTGTTTTTCATTCGCATCCAATGTTTCGTAAGTTGAATTAGAAGGGAAAACACCTAGTTTTTTCAAGGTAGAGAAATCAACGCGGTTATATCTATCTACGACTAAGACTAATTCATTATCGTTTTCAGGGAATTTTCCGTCGATTACATCATACATGCTAGAAAGAGATTCTTCGTCTCCATATAGTTCATGGATAATCGTGGTTGGCAAAGAAGTAACAGAAGATACCATAGCCCCTAAAGAAGAAGCGGAGGCGTATTGATTAATTGAAGTAATCTTAGCATCTTCATCCATCCCATCTTTTGTAAGGAAATGGAAATCCAAGCCTTTTCTATTTTCCATAACTGACATAACAGTTCCATAGGCAGGATTATTTTTATCAGTCATAGTAGCCTTTAAGGCATCTATATATTCTTTGGTAAAGGTATTTTGATGAACTACATAGCTAGAAGAGGAAGAATCATAAACCCTGATGTTATTGTCTTTAGGGAATTCATCCGCCCTGGTATATGAATCTTGGTTATTCGATTTATAAGAAACTACGGTAGGGGAAATAGTAATAGGAACGCTAGAAGCAACAGAGGTTTCTACGTCTTTTACATACAAAGAGAAGCCATTGCTAGTAGCCAAAACTAGGGCAACCCCAATAATACCAAAAGAGCAAGCAACCGCGGTTAAAGTGGTCCTGGTTTTCTTTGTTAAGACATTTTTAAAAGAGGAGTGGAGAGCCGAAATAAAAGACATGCCTGTTCTTTTTTCTTTTGTTTTTTGTTTTTCTATTTCAACACCAGCTTCAATAGGAGAAGTATCTGAAATTGCTTCCCCATCGCTCATGGTAATTATTCTATCCGCATATTTCTTTGCTAGTTTTTCATTATGGGTGACCATGATGACGCAGCATTCTTTTCCTGCTTCTTTAATTAGTTCCATTACTTGGATGGAAGTTGCAGAATCTAAAGCACCCGTAGGTTCATCAGCAAGAATAATGCTTGGATTATTTATTAAGGCTCTAGCGATAGCAACTCTTTGTTGTTGCCCTCCGGATAATTGATTAGGAATCTTATGAAGCGAATCACCTAATCCTACTTTTTCTAAAGCAGCTTTGGCCCTTTCTTCTCTTTCTTTTTGATTAATGCCTGCTAGTTTTAAAGGAACTTCGACATTTTGAAGCAAGTTAAAATGCGAGATCAAATTGTAGCTTTGGAATATGAATCCTACCTGGGTATTCCTGTATTTATCCCAGTCTGCATCGTTAAATTGTTTAGTAGATACCCCATTAATTAGCAAATCACCAGATGTATAACGGTCTAATCCGCCTAATATATTAAGTAAAGTGGATTTGCCACATCCTGATTCGCCTAATATGGCAACGAATCCTTTTTTGGGGAAAACTAAAGATAAGTCCTTAATTGCAGTAAAGGGCTTCTTATTAACATAATAATCTTTTTTGATGTGTTTTAATTCTAATGAAACATCAATTTGATTATCTTCGTTTTCTAACTGATTTTCTTCGTTAATAATCTCTACATTTTCCATGCTTTGATATTTTATCAAATATAGGAAAAACCAATTATATTTTTTTATGAATTATTAACATTAATTTCAACGTGTTTATTTACTATCTTTTAGATGTAAAGAAGTCATCGATGATTTCTTTACATTCCTTTTCTTTAACCCCTCCATAAACTAATGGGGACGGATAGTTATCTTTAATCGAGAATAGACCATACCTGCTTTCAAAGCCAAATTGAGTATCTTTGGCCCCGTAATAAATAGATTTGATTCTAGATTGCTTTAAAGCCCCGCCACACATAAGGCAAGGTTCAAGGGTAACAAATATAGAGCAGTCACTTAAATCAGTCTTTTTCAATACACGTCCCGCTTCTTTTATGGCTTCGATCTCCGCATGACTAGTGATATCAAACTTGCTTTCTTTCTTATTATGGCCAAAAGCAATAGGAGCCCCGTCTTTAACAATAACGGCCCCAACAGGTATTTCACCTTCTTCTTTTGCCTTTTTTGCCTCTAGCAAGGCTAAATCCATAAAATAAGAAACATCCATATTTTTAAAATAAAACCATCGCACAGGGGCAAAGAGTTTAAGGCTGCTTGGTTCCCCACCTGACCTGGTTCGCAATTCGGCCCTTGCGATGGCAAAGGGATTATAACATAAACTAAGCGAATTAAATGATGAAATTTCTCTTATTTAACACGCAGAAGAAAAATCCGCCTACACGGGGTAAACGGATTTAAGAATTTATTTATTTCTTTATTGGCTTTAATACTTCAAGTCCGCCCATATATTTACGTAGGGGAACTGGAATTATTACGGAGCCATCTTCTTGTTGGAGTTGTTCAACTAAAGCAGGGAAGACTCTAGAAGTAGCTAAGCCAGATCCATTTAATGTATGGCAATATTTGGTCTTGCCGTTTTCATCTTTATAACGGATCATGCCTCTTCTAGCCTGGTAATCTCTTGCATTGGAGACAGAAGATACTTCTTTATAAATTCCCATGGATGGAATCCATACTTCAATATCATATGTCCTAGCCATTGAATGGGAGCAATCCCCAGCAGCTAGTTTATCGATTTGATATGTTAATCCTAATCCTTCAACAAGTTTCTTGGCCTTATTAACCATTTCTTCAAAAGCGGCATCGCTTCCTTCTTCGGTTGTATATTGAACCATTTCGACTTTATTGAATTGATAACCTCTAATCATGCCTCTTTCTTCGGTACGATAAGAGCCAGCTTCTTTTCTATAGCAAGGGGTATAGGCGAAATATTTTCTTGGCAAATCATTTAAAGAAAGGATTTCGTTTCTATGTAAATTGACTAAAGCAGTTTCAGCGGTTGGAAGGATGAATTTTCTTGGTTCCATTCCTTCAAGCCAGAATACATCGCTTTCGAATTTCGGGAATTGTCCAGCAGTATAGCCAGATTCATAATTCAAAATGTGAGGAGGGAGAATCATTTCATATCCATCAGCAAGATGATTTTCGATGAAATAATTTAATAAAGCCCATTCTAGACGTGCGCCTAGATTTGTATAAATCCAGGTACCGGTCCCGCTGATTTTAGCAGCCCTTTTATAATCGATTAACCCAAGAGATTCACAAAGTTCAACATGATTCTTTGGGGTAAAGCCAAACTTTCTTTCTTCTCCAAAATGATAAATTGGGTGGTTATTTTCTTTTGAACCAGCAACTAAATCATCATCAGGAAGATTTGGAAGAACTTCGACAAGAGATTTAATCTTGGCTTCGATTTCGTTTAGCTTTTCTTCACTTTCCTTATTTTGGGCGCCGAGTTCTTTAACTTTGGCAAAGATTGATTTTACATCTCCGCCTTCTTTTTTAACTGCAGGAACCGAAGCAGATAACTTATTTTGTTCAGCCTTAATAGCTTCGACTTTCTTTAGAAGCTCAAGTCTTTGGGAAGATAATTCAATAATTTCAGTTGGATCAAAGTCCCATAATTTCTTCTTTAAAGCCGCTTTTACATAATCTGGTTTTTCTAGGATGAGTTTTACATCAAGCATTTTCTTTCTCCTTCTCTAATAAGGACAAGTAATATCCTTTTAGGATTTCTCCTCCTTTGGCTAACGAATGTTTTCTAGCCAATGATAACGATTGAATTATAGTATTGTTTGTTTTTTCTTGATACATTAATTCAAGAAAATTGGAAATTTTTTCTTCTTTTTCAAACATGTAACATGTTTTTTGGTCAATTAAGAGGTCATTAAACGGTTGCTTTCCTAGACAAATGACTTGGCAAGAAGCACTGAAGGCATCCATGACTCCAATTACATCAGGGATGTCATCTAATACTAAATATATAGACGCGTGCAGGAGAGCACTTCTATAGATGTCATCCGCCACCAAAGATTCTAACGAAACGTTTTTAGGTTTGTTAACACCCTTCACTCTAGAATAAGATAGCCATTTTCCCATGTTAGTTCCAAAGAAGAAGAACCTATAGGAAGGACAACTAGAAGCAATCCTATATAAAGAGGACAGCTTATCCTTATCCTTAAATGAGCCAGCGCATATAGCAACATTTTCTTCTTCCCTAACCGAGAAATACCTAGGGAAGATTTCTTTGTCGTTATTACGTTTGTCGAACTTTGATTGGGTTAAGCAAAATGGAAGAACTTCAATTCTAGTTTTTACTCCGTGTGTCAAGGCAAATTCCTTTAAGATTTCATTAGGTACTAAAACTAGGTCACTTGCATTCAAGAATTTTGTTTTTTTCTTGTCTAATTGATACACGTCCCCCTTCTTTTTAAGGAAAGAGGCCTTTTCATCACGTTCAGAATAGAAGCAGCAAACAACAGTTTTTACCCCATCTAACTTACAGTCGTTTAACTTATTTATGTCTGAATAAGAAATAAAAGTAGCGAGGTCAGGAGACTGCCACTGCGAATCTACCCAGGCAATTCCCACACTCTCGCATTCACCCTTGAGGGTTTTGCGAATACGCACACCCTCAAAGGCTTGTTGGTTATTTTTGTTTTTGAAATGAATATAGACCTTCATGAATCTTATTCAACTTCGTCTGGACGAACAACCTTTTCTGTAGCTTCAGTTTCTGTAGTTTCTGTAGCTTCATCAATAGCTTCTTCGCCTTCTTCTTCATCCTCTTCAACATCAGAATGAGGAATTATAGCAATAGAAGCTACTTTGGTCTTTTCATCAACAGCAATTATCTTGACGCCTTGTGTATTACGTCCAGCAATCTTGATTTCAGAAATTGGAGTACGGATAACAACGCCAGATTGTGTAACTACCAATAAATCTTCATCTCCGTTGACGGCTCTAACAGCACACAAGACACCGGTTTTAGTGGTGGTCTTGATGGTCAAGACACCCTTAGCGCCACGGGAAGTCAGTCTATAACCATCATAGGTTCTAGTTGTACCATCTTCCATGGTAACTTCAGTATCTTTGGCATAAGAAATCTTTCCAAATCCCTTATTTGTTAAGACCAATATCTTGTCGCCTTCAAGTGATGTAGTGGCACCAACGATTGTAGATCCATCATCAAGATTCATACCCTTGACACCAGCAGCGGTTCTGCCCATGTCACGGACTTCATCTTCATAGAAGCTACAAAGTTTTCCATTATCGCTAGCAAGTGAGACAACTGCATGTCCATCAGTACGTTTTACATCGAATAAATCGTCACCTTCTTTTAATCCGACAGCAATCTTTCCGTTGCTATGGATAGATTCAAACATCTTCAAAGAAGTTCTCTTAACGATACCATTCTTCGAGATAAAGAAGAGGTAATTATCTTCTGGATAATCATCACACGGTACGATTGAAACGACTTTTTCTTCCTTGTCTAGATTGAGGAAGTTTTGGGCAGGCATGCCTTTTCCAATTCTTCCAGAATCAGGAATTTGATAACCGCGTAAACGATATACCTTGCCTAATGTAGTGAAGAAAAGGATATCGGTATGAGTTTTTGTGTGCTTAATAAGTTTAACGATGTCACCACCAACGGTCTTCATACCGGTAATGCCTCTACCTCCGCGGTGCTGGGCGGAGAAGGTATCGTCATCAACACGCTTGATATAACCGTTTTTAGTAAGGGCAACGATGATATTCTTTTGAGGAATCAAATCTTCGTTTTCAATATCAGCGGCATCGTCAGAAATTTCAGTCAAACGAGAATCACCGAATTTATCTTTGATTTCGCTTAATTCTTTAATCATTAGATCGACAATGTTGTCTCTAGACGATAATAGCCTATTGTATTCAGCAATATTGGCTTCCAAATTATGTTTTTCAGCCATCAATTTGTCTTGTTCCATTCCTTGTAAACGACGTAATGTCATTGCTAAAATGGCATCGCATTGAGGTTGGCTTAATCCAAATCTTTCATTTAATCTAGTAGAAGATTCTTCATCGTTTTTAGAATCTCTAATGATATGGATAACTTCATCGATGTTATCGTGAGCAAGTATTAAACCTTCGACGATATGAAGCCTATCAGAATCTCTCTTCAACAAGAATTTTGTTCTTCTAGTTAAAACACTTATTTGGAATTCAATATAGTCTTTTAACAAGGCATCAATCCCTAAGATCTTAGGAGCACCATCTTCAAGGCAAAGGTTAATAATACCAAAGTTAGTTTGTAAAGCGGTGTGCTTTAATAAGTTATTGGCAACAACTTCAGGGATGCAATCTTTTCTTATTTCAATGACTACGCGTATCCCTTCTTTATTGGATTCATCTCTAACATCAACGATGCCATCAATGACTTTATCACGGACCAAAGTTCCGATATTTTCAACTAAGGCAGCCTTATTTACTTGGTATGGAATTTCAGTAACGACAATCCTGGATTTGCCATTATCCTTTTCCTCAATGTGGTATTTGGAACGGATAGTAATGGTACCTTGTCCAGTGGTATAGGCATCAAGGATTCCTTGACGTCCTAAAATGATACCACCACTTGGGAAATCAGGTCCTGGTAAATAAGATTGCATTATTTCAGCAGGGGTGAGTTCTGGGTTTTTAGCAACAGCAATAACGGCATCAATGGTTTCACTTAAATTATGTGGAGCCATATTGGTGGCCATACCAACGGCAATACCTTGGCTACCGTTAACGATTAAGTTAGGGAAACGGCAAGGTAATACTTCTGGTTCAACTTCGGTGCCATCATAGTTAGCGACAAAGTTAACAGTATCGCAGTTGATGTCTCTTACAAGTTCGAGGCTAAGCTTGTTCATCCTAGCTTCGGTATAACGCATAGCAGCAGCTTCATCGCCATCGATAGAACCGAAGTTACCATGTCCATCAACTAATGTATAACGGAGTGAGAAAGGTTGAGCTAAACGAACTAATGTTCCATAAAGAGCGCTGTCGCCGTGAGGGTGATATTTACCCATGACGTCACCAACGATACGAGCGCATTTCTTATATGGTTTATTTGGTTGCATGCCAGATTCATTCATGCCGTAGATGATTCTACGTTGAACCGGCTTGAAGCCATCCCTTACATCAGGAATTGCACGAGAGACAATAACTGACATGGAATAATCAAGGAAGGCTGTTTTGACTTCGTCTGAAATATCTCTATCAATTAAGCCTGGGATAATTCCAGAAACGGCAGCTTCATGGCCAAACATGGCATCTTCGGATTGTTGTCCTTCTCTTGAGGCTGCTAAAGGTTTTTCGGTGGTATTCTCTTCGTTTTCAGAAGATTCTTCATCGGAATAAGTTTCTTCGTCAGCAGAAGATTCTTCATCGATTAATTTCTTTTCATCGTTTTCCATTCAATCATCCCTCCTTATATATCAAGATTCTTAACGAATTTAGCATTTTCGACGATATATTGACGTCTTGGCAATACTTCATCACCCATCAAGTCGGTGAAGGCCTTTTCGGCCTGGGCCGCATCATCAATAGTTATACGTATCATCTTTCTTTGTTTTGGATCCATGGTTGTTTCCCAAAGCTGGTTAGCATCCATTTCACCCAAACCTTTATAACGTTGGAATGGGTAGCCTGCTTTTAGTCCAAGTTGTTTCTTTAAGACATCAAGTTGGGCATCGTTATAGGCGTAATATGCGCTTCCTTTATAATCGATTTTGTATAGAGGAGGTTGAGCAATGTAGACATGTCCTTCATCTAGAAGAGGACGCATAAATCTATAGAAGAATGTTAATAACAAGATTCTGATATGGTCACCATCGACATCAGCATCGGTCATAATGACAATCTTGTTATATCTAATCTTGCTAACATCAAAGTTTTCTCTGATACCAGCTCCAATAGCAGTAATCATGTTACCGATTTCAGCATTGGCCCAGATTCTTTCTTCCCTAGCCTTTTCGACATTGAGGATCTTACCTCTTAAAGGAAGAATGGCTTGGGTTTCTCTATCTCTACCGTTTTTAGCACTGCCACCTGCGGAATTACCTTCGACTATGTATAATTCACAGATTTCAGGATCTTTAGAAGAGCAGTCTGCTAATTTGCCAGGAAGAGTGGTGAGTTCCATTGAACTCTTACGGATTCTTTCTCTAGCAGCTTGAGCGGCATTTCTTGCTTTTGTAGCAAGACGAATCTTTTCGATTATTTCTTTGGCTTCGTTTGGATTTTCATACAACCATTGGCTTAATCCATCCCCAACAACAGTAGAAACAATCTTTCTAACTTCGGAGTTACCAAGTTTGGTCTTAGTCTGTCCTTCGTATTGTGGGTTAGGATGTTTAACAGAGACGACAGCAGTCAAACCTTCACGGCAATCGTTTCCACTAAATTTCTCTTCGCCTTCTTTTAAAAGCTTTTGCTTTAATGCATAGTCGTTAATTACCCTGCTTAGAGCAAGGTTTAAACCTTCGACATGGGTTCCACCTTCTTTAGTGGAAATGTTATTACAGAAGGAATAGATACCGTTTTGGTCGTAAGAATCAGTCCATTGAAGAGCGACTTCGGCATAGATTCTTTCTTTAGTTTCTCCATCTGCTAAAGTAACTTCTTCAGCACCTTGACAATAGATTGGTTCAGGTGGGAGTTTAACTAATTTATTAGCATCGATGTAGGAAACATATTCGCGGATACCACCATCGTATTTAAATGTTTCGCTAACAGGAGTTTCACCACGTAAATCGGTTAAAGTGATTTTGATTCCACCATTAAGGAAAGCCATTTGTCTCATATGGTTCTTAATGGTTTCGTAATTGTAGATAGTTGTTTCGGTGAAAATTGTTGGGTCAGGTTTAAAGGAAACGGTTGTACCTCTTTCTTCTTCGGTAGAATCTCCGATTCTAGCTAAATGACCTACTGGGTGGCCTCCATTTTCAAAACGAAGGAAGAATTTGCCTCTATCTCTACAAACGGTTACGTCCATCCATTCGGATAAAGCGTTAACTACAGAAGCACCGACACCATGCAAACCACCGGATACCTTATATCCGCCTTCTCCACCGAATTTACCACCAGCGTGAAGGATTGTATAAACGGTTTCGACACCAGACAATCCGGATTTAGCAACCTTATCAACAGGTACGCCACGACCGTCATCTCTAACGGTGATGGAGTTGTCTTTGTTAATTGTTACTTCGATATTTTTGCAATATCCAGCCAAAGCTTCATCGATTGAATTATCGACAATTTCCCACACAAGGTGGTGAAGACCAGCCGAAGCAGTGGTAGCAATATACATACCAGGACGTTTCCTGACGGCTTCAAGTCCTTCAAGAACCTGAATATCGCTTCCGCTATAGTCCGCCTTTGCTTTTTCTAGGGCTTTTTCATTAGTCACGTCTTCTTTTTTGTAAGTGAAGCGATCTTCTTCGTTTACAATTGCATTTGAAGCGGACTCGTTTTTTTCTTGCTCTGCCATTTGATTACCTCCTCTTGGCATTATTCGCGGTAACTTCAATTACTGAAGCACCTTCGATTTCTAATTTTGTAGCGGTTATGAACACCTGGGAGAATTTACTTACGATGTTTAATAACCTTTCGACATGATTTTTATCAAGTTCGCTAGTCACGTCATCTAGCACACATATCGGCTTTTTCTCTTTGCTTTCTATTAAAAGGTAAGGAATTAACTTAACCGCTAATGAAGCAATTCGATTTTCCCCTTGGCTTCCATATAGTCCAACATCTTGTCCATCCATCTTGAAGCAGAAGTCTTCTCGATGTATCCCAGTGCTAGTTTGATGGCGGGACAAATCGGATTCTAGGGCGCCTAGGTAAGCTTTTTTCATGGATTCGATTAAATTATCGGTTTGACTTACAAAAGGCTTATAAACAATGTTGCATCGCTTTTTGTCGCCTCTTAGCCTTTCCATGAATGAAGGAAGAAGGGAATTGATGGAAGAAACATAATCAACCCTATACTTGATTATTGGCTCTGACAGTTTGATCATCTGCTCCGTGAGTACATTAAGCAAATCTAGGTTTAGATTGCCCTGTTTTAGTAAGGCGTTTCTTTCTTTTAGCAGTTTTGAATACCCACCAATTAGAGTTAGATATTCCTCATACTTTTTAGAAATTGCCACATCCAGGAAATTTCTTCTTTCGGAAGGGGATGAACGGAATAGCCTCGTATCATTAGGAGAGAAGACTATGACATTTACCAATTTAGATAAATCCGACAATCTTCTTATCGGGTTTCCGTTGATTCTTATCTTCTTGGCGTTCTTTTCAATTCTAACCTCAATTTGACGGTGAAGTTCGCCTTCGCTAATAGAAGCGTTTATTGAAGCAAACTCTTTACCATCTTTGATAAGGTTCCTATCATCGAGAGTTCTCCAGCTCCTAGCCAAAGAAAGATAATAGATAGCCTCGGCAAGATTAGTTTTTCCCACCGCGTTCTCGCCAACGATGAGGTTTAACCCAGAAGATAAATCCAAGTCGAGATAATCGTAGCTTCGAAAATTTCTAAGCTCGATATGATTTAAGATCATCTTGTAATTGCAAACGTTTCACTTCCAATTACAACTAGATAGCCAGGATAAAGTTTCCTACCTCTTCGATTGTCTTCTTCTCCATTAATTAGAACTTTGTTAGAAGCAAGGAAGAGCTTAGCTTCACCACCATGGTCAATTATCGAAGCGAGTTTCAATAGTTGTCCCAAAGTGATGTAATCGGTTGTGATTTTTATTTCTTTTTGCGACTTCATTTTTAGACCTTTTTACACAATATATAGTTTACTACGTAGTAGTAAAAAATGGTAGAGAAATTTCTACCATTTTTTAAATATTTTTTAAGGTTTTTATTAATAGGTTCTCATCGGGGTGATGAGTTCGACAACGGAATCATCTTTTTGATTTTTAACAACAAATGGCTTCATTTCGGCTTGGAAGCAAAGAGTTACATCTTCACTCTTTAAAGCCTTGATTGCATCGACTACAAATAGCGAGTTGAAGGAGACTTCTAATTTCTCGCCAGTATATTGGAAAGTTTGGATGTGTTCATTAGCAGTTCCGTTTTCTTGACTCTTAACTGAGATTTCAACAGAATCTTCACTCATTGATAGTTTAACAACTGATTCTCTATCGCTAGCTAGGACAGCAACTCTTCCCATGGCTGCTAGAAGCTCTTGGGCGTTTACTTCGAGGAAATAGTTGAAGGTAGTAGGAATTATTGACCTAGTGACCGGATAATCGCCTGGAACCAAAGAAGAAGAAACAACGGTATTCTCGAACGTGAACAAAGCTTTCTTGTCAGAGATTGCGACTTCTACAGTTCTAGCAGTTTCAAACATTCTAACAATATCTAGCAAGGCTCTTGCTGGTATATTGCATTTGAATTTGATTTCAGAATCCAAATCAATGCTCTTTCTAGATAATCTAGCAGAGTCAGTAGCAGTGGCTACTAGCTTTCCTTCAGCAGCTTCAAGGTTCAAAGCGGTTAAAATAAAGCGTTGTTCCTTGTTAGAAGCGGCGAATGCGCTTTGCTCGACTAATTCAGTCAAGGAAGAGCAAGGCATTGTAAACACGGTGCCTGTAGGCTCTAAATCGATATCTGGATATTCATCGGCCGAAGAACAGTTCAATTTGAATACAGATCTTCCGTCATCGATTTTGGCAGTGGAGTTATCAATGAAATCTAATTTAATAGTTTCACCTTCTAATCTTCTAATAACTTCAATCAACAAGTGAGCATTGATTAAGGCGGATCCTTGGATAGGGTTAGTGATTATTTCTTTTTCCCCAATCATGTATGGGACTGTGGATTTTATCGTGATGCTAGAATTAGAACCAATTATCTCTAATCCCTTTTCGTTTAATTCGAGTCTCAAACCAGCTAATACAGCATTAGCGTTTTTTGGAGATATAGCCTTGCCTGCACTTAGCAAGGCTTTTAGAAATTGTTCTTTGTTAACGTTTAAACGCATACGACACCTCTTTATATATAATCTATTTTTATTTATTAAAGAATATTAATAATAATAAGCATTGTGGGAATTGTGGATAACTTTGCTTTTCCGTCTTGGTAATGATACCACGTTCATCTATTTTCTTAAACCTTTTATTTATAAAATAAACGTCCTAGGAAAGTTTCTTTTTTAACTCGGCGATAGCTATCAACATATCAGGGTCAGTTTTCAACGAGTTTTCCACTTTTTTTACACCGCTCATAACAGTTGCATGATCTTTTCCGCCAAATGTTTCTCCTATTTTTATAAACGGAGTATCAAGTAGAAGCCTATCTAAATACATTGCAATATGTCTAGCCATGGCGATTCTTGATGTTCTTATCTTTCCGGTGAGCTGAGAAGGGGTTAATGAGTAATAATCCGCAACTCCAGCAATGATTTTATCTTCCGTTAAACGTTTGGATGGGTTAATCGTGGCATTTAATGTCTTGATTGCAGCCGTCGCCTCGTTCATTGTTATCTTGTTTGTGTTCTTCATGCTTATCGAACAGAAGATCAATCTATTTAATGCGCCTTCTAGTTCTCTTACGTTAGAAGAAAATCCTTGGGCGATGTATGTAATAACTTCATCATCGAAATCTTTTACATCAAGTCCACCAGCTTCGATTTTCGAAAGTAATATTTGTTTGCTTGTTTCTAAGTCAGGCTTTTCTATTGACAAAACTAGACCTTGTGTAAATCTAGTTTTCAATCTATCATCCAAGCCATCTAGTTTACTTGGGTCTTGATCGGAAGTTATAACAATCTGCTTGCCTTTTGTAACAAGGGTAGTAAAGACAACAAAGAACATCTCCATTGTCTTCTTTTTGCCTATAATGAATTGAATGTCATCGATTAAGAATGCATCAACATCGTTTTTAAAGAATTGAACCAAAGATTGGTCTTCTTTATATGTTGTGGCAAACTGTATATATTCATCAACAAAATCAGATGCGGATATGTATAAAACCTTGTAATTCGGATATTTTTCTAGTATTCCATTGCCAATTGCGTGTAATAAGTGAGTTTTCCCTAAACCAGAATCACTATGCAAAAGTAGTGGATTATAAAGCTGCCCTGGAGTATTGGCGATCATAACCGCAGCTTGATAAGCTTCTCTATTTGATGGACCTGTTACGAAACTCTCGAAAGTGTATTTTGGGTTCAGCTTGCTGTCTTTGAAAAAAGCAGGTTCTTCTTTGATGACTTCTTTTTTGCTTTTTATCTCATCAAAAGTAACGAATTTTAATTCAAAATGAGTCCCGGTAATTCCATCTAAGGTTGACGAAACTAACTTATTGTATTTTTTATCGATAATTGTCGCTCCCAAATTGGATGAGCATGCAATTTTCATTACATCCTTATCAATTTCTGCGATTTTAGAATCTGCGAAAAAGGATTGGAAAATACGCCCTCCATCCGATTGGGATTCTAAACTTTTATTTATCTTTTCTAGGACCATTGTCCATATATTACTTAATTGCGATACCGAGTCTGACATAATTTGCTCCTGTAAAATTAAACCATTTTTATAATAAAAAGATAGTAAAAAATTCAGCCAAATTGATTTTTCCACAATAACCACTCTTTTTAACCTTGATTTAAAGCGAATAACCACTCTTTCCACATCTTTTTATTGTGGACAAATTGTGGAAAACTAAATAGGTGATTTTTAATTGTGGAAAACTATACAAACTTTGAAGTTATTAACAATCATTTTAAGTTTTAAAATATCGTGATGTTGCCTATATTTTTTAATTATTCACATTATTCACAACTTATAATTCACAATGTATGTGGAAAGTGTTTCACGCTATGTTTCACGGTGTTGATAACGCGTTTTGATTGTGGATAACTTTCTCTTGTTTCTGCGATTTGCTGAAATCCACCTTAAAAACTATCTAGAAAAACTCTTACGCGCGTACACTCGTAGTTGTAGTTAAAAGTTTCAATCCGTATAATAACCCTTGCATCCAATTTAGGAGGATTACGCTAATGAAAAAAACTTACCAACCTTCAAAGAAGAAACACGCCAATAAGGCTGGCTTCCGTGCCAGGATGGCTACCGCTTCCGGACGTAAGGTTATTGCAAAGCGTCGTGCAAAAGGACGCGTCAAGGTCGCTGACTAATTCCCATGAAGAAGGCGCTTCGAATTAAAAAGCATTCAGAATTTGACTTGATAATCAAAAACGGAAAGAAGCTAAAGTCTAAGAATTTCTCCGTTTATTACCAAGTTGCGCCTATTGATCAGAATTTTACTAGAATCGGCTTGGCTATTGGAAAAGCTAATGGCCATGCCGTTACTAGGGTCAGGGAAAAAAGGCAAGTCAGGGCAATGCTTGCTTCTAGAAATGACTACTCATTGCCTGTAAATATCATCATTACAATTCACCCTTGCTATAAAAAGGATGAGTTTCAAAATAATGAAAGGGAACTCAATTCCCTTCTAGATAATGTTAAGGAAAAAATCAATTGAAAAAGTTATCCCATAAAAAGATATTCATTGGTTTGGCAGCCCTTCTAGGCACGGGGTTGCTTGCTGGTTGTACAGCTGATTTTTGTTCCGAAGAAGATCAAGCCCAAATGGCTTATCCATGCGAACAAGGTGTTACTGTCTATCTAAGCAAAAATGAATATGACACGTTAAAAAGTGCTGATGAAACAAAGGCTTTAATCGAAGAAGAGGAAAGCCAAGGTATCGCAGGTCCTGCTTTTGTTAACTCTGCCGGTACCGCAATAAACGAAGACATCTATAAATACATCCCATATAAGCTTAACGACAATAAGCAAATAGAATTTACTGCTGCAAAGTCTACTTTCCTTCAAAGCATAATTTCTAGCGCTTATAAAAGCGGATTGGTCATGCCTTCTTTAAAATACTGGGCTAGTATTGATGACTATGTCTTGCAAGCTTCTACCTATCTTGCCGAAACAGGAAAGGCTTATACCGTTGGACAAACTGCATCTGAAGGATTTATCAAAGACATAGTTGTAACTATGCCGCGCGACTCTAAAGACGAAAAGTCCATTGGAAGTAGCAAAGTTCACTACTTAAATCCTTACACAAAAGCTGATTATAACGGTGAAGGCGGCGAAGAAGTTTGTGAAAATTCCATTTTAAGAAGAAATGGTTATGTTAAATTCTCTGGTCAAGGTGGCTCGCTTTGGGGCTACTGGACCAGCTGGAATGCTGAACTTTATAAGAGCAGCGAAAAATCTTTGGGGATGGATAACGTTCCTACTAAAGATTTCACCGATTATTACAAATCCCAAGTAGCAACCAAGGTTAATCAAAACCGTTCCTGTATTGCTACTAAAGACGGACAATTCGGTCATTATGGAAATTCTTCCGACTGGGAAGTAAATATCTCCAAGAAAGACTGGGGATATGCCTGGAGTAAAGGGTTCCTTGAAGGCTTACTTGTCTATCCAGTTTCCTGGTTAGTTGATACATTCGCTTATGGAATGGATCAAAATCTAAGTGGCGTTGGACAAATCTGGGCTATCGTATTCGTTACTTTGATAGTTAGATGTTTGCTACTATTGGTCTCTTTCCGTTCAACAATGGATTCCCAAAAGATGCAAGCCTTGCAGCCTGAACTTGCTAAGCTTCAAGCTAAGTATCCAAATTCCAATACAAACCAAGCTGAAAAGCAAAGGCTTGCAACTGAGCAAATGGCTTTGTATAAACGTCATAAGATTAAGCCGTTTAGGCAAATCCTTATCCTTATTGTTCAGTTCCCTGTATTCATCTGTGTATGGTCTGGCTTACAAGGTTCAGCTGCCTTATCTAGTGGTGAATTCCTTGGAATGAGATTATCCGATAATATTTCGAGCATATTATTTAATGTAAAAGGTACTTGGTATCTTAACCAAAACGGCTGGTGGACGGCTTTAGTCCTATTTATATTGATGGCAGCTACCCAGGTTATGGCTATGATGCTTCCACGTATAATGAGCAAATCTCAAACCAAGAAGATGGCTAAATTATCCGCTAACCCAGCTCAAACCGATTCTCAAAAACAAATGAAATGGGTATCTATCTTCATGTTGGTGTTCACCATCGTCATGGGATTCATGCTTCCATCTGCTATGGGTGTCTATTGGTTAATTGGTGGTTTAATTTCCATGATTCAAACCTTGATTACCCAATTGGTAATTTCGAAAAAATCAAAAGAAAAAAGAGGTACGAAATAAATGAAAACTTTTACTGCTAAAACAATAGAAGAAGCTGTTGCTGAAGCTTGTGCAGAATTAAATGTCTCCGAAAAAGCCCTTTCTTATGAAGTCAAGGAAGAAAAGAAGGGTTTATTCAAAAAGAGCGCTACTATCAATGTTTTTGATAAAGATGACGTTGCTGAATATGCTATTGAATACATAAAGAAATCTCTCTATGCCTTAGGCGTTCAAGTTTCTGCTGAATCAGTTGTTGAAGAAGATATCATCAAGATTACTATCGATTCCGACCATAACCCTATATTAATAGGAAGAAATGGAAAGACTTTACAAGCCTTGAATGAATTAACCAAATTAGCTGTTTCTAATAAATTCCGTCATCGTTATAGGATCCTTCTTGATGTTGGGGGATATAAAGAAGATAAGTATTCTAGGGTCGAACGCATCGCAAGAAGAGCTGCTAGAGAAGTTATCAAGACCAAAGTTGATGTCCAACTTGATCCAATGACTCCGGATGAAAGACGCGTTGTTCATGGCTGCCTTTCTAAAATGGAACATATCAAAACCGAATCAACTGGTGAAGGATCTTCTAGGGCTGTCTGCATCAAATACGTTGATTAATAACTAAAGGCTGATTCGTCAGCCTTTATTCTTATATATGGATTATAATTCAGAAGATGGAACCAATTATTGCTTTAGCGACACCTCCGTTTAAATCAGCCTTGGCTTTGCTTCGTCTTAGTGGCGATGGTCTTTTTGGTATTGTCTCAAAGCTCATAAACAAAGAAATCGGCACTGGTTTTAAAAGAAAAATGATACACGGGTCTATTGTTTTTAAAAATAAGCCAATAGATGATGTAATGCTTTTTTGCTATGAACCTGAATGCTCTATGACTGGAGAAGAAGTGGTTGAGATAACTTGCCATGGTTCTATGGTTATAGTCAAAGAAATAGTAGAAGCCTTCCTTTCTAGCGGGGTTAGATATGCAGAAAGAGGGGAATTCTCTGCTCGAGCGTTCTATTTTGGCAAGATGGATTTAATTGAAGCTGAAAGTGTGAATGATTTAATTAATGCTTCTACTAAAGAAGCAAAAGACCTTGCTCTTCTTTCTTATTTAGGAAAAGTATCGCCTTTATTAACCCCTTTAAAAAACAAAATCAGTGAGCTTTTAGCCAAACTAGAAGTAAATATCGATTTCCCTGAATATGAAGATATTGAAGAAACAGGTTACGAAGATGTTATATCTTCTTGTAATGAATTACGTTCCTCTTTATCTACCCTTATAAAAGAAGGAAATGAAGGAAAGATAATTAGAGAAGGCGTGAAGGTTGCTATTGTAGGAGAACCTAATGTAGGCAAATCTTCAATTCTAAACGCCTTGTTAAACGAAGATAAAGCCATCGTAACTTCAATCCCGGGCACAACTAGAGATGTTATAGAAGGCTATTGTTCTTTTAATGGGGTGCCTTTTATATTGTTAGATACAGCAGGCATTAGGGAAAGTAATGAAGTTGTTGAAAATATAGGTATTGAAAGAAGCAAGAAATCTATCGCTAGTTCAGATATGGTTCTACTTATTTCTGATACACGGGATTGCTCTTTTGAAAAAGAAATAGAAGAACTTAGCAAAGGAAAAATCCTATTAAAAATCAAAAACAAATCTGACTTGATAAATAAAAAAGAAGAGGGGTATGTATACATATCAGCTATAAACAAGGATATCGAGCCTTTGAAAAAGGCTATGTTTGACTCTCTTAATTTAAGTGAGAAATCTTTTTCCAATCCATCGTTTTCGAATGAAAGGGAATTATCTTTATTAAGAAAAATAGATTCTGAGCTAGAACAAATTATTATAGATTGCAAATCTAGGCAACCCATTGATTTAATTTCCTCATCTTTGCTTAACGCATATAACTATGTAAGAGAACTATTTGGAGAAGATCCTACCCATGATTTAAGCGATGAAATCTTCTCTAGATTCTGTGTAGGGAAATAAAATGAATTTTGTTGATTCACATTGTCATCTTAATGATGAAAGATTCAAAGATAATGTAGATGAAGTTGTTGCTTCTTCTTTTGAAGCAGGGGTTACTACTATTTTAGTTGTTGGATATGACCTAGAAAGTTCATTAAAGGCTATAGAAATCGCTTCTAGGCACGAAGGTGTATATGCTGCTGTTGGATTTCATCCTGAAAACCTAGAGAACGCAAGCGATGACAATCTAAGCAAAATAAAAGAGCTCTGCAAAAATCCGAAAGTTATAGCCATTGGAGAAATTGGCTTAGATTATCATTGGTATAAAGAACAAAAAGATAGAGATAACCAAAAAATATGGTTTATCAAGCAATTAAAAATGGCAGATGAGCTTAGTTTGCCTGTTTCGATCCATTGCAGAGAAGCCGTTCAAGACACTTTTGACATATTAAAAGAATACACACCTAAAGGAAAAGGTGTTTTGCATTGCTATTCTGGTTCGGTAGAGATGATGAAAGAATTTGAAAAGCTAGGCTATTATTTTGGGTTTGATGGACCTATAACATATAAGAACTCAATTGTTCCAAAGCAATGTGTCAAAGAAGTTTCTATTGATAGAATTCTTTCAGAAACCGATTGCCCTTATTTGCCTCCTGTTCCATTTAGAGGACAAACTAATTATCCTGAATATATCCCATACATAGTAAAACAAATGTCTGAAATTAAGGAAATTTCTCTTGACATTTTGAGTAAAAAAATACAAGACAATTTCAATAAATTGTTCCACGTGAAACCATGAGTAAGACAGTGATAAATGCCCTAATTGTAGTAGAAGGTACTACCGATGTATCCTTATTGACTTCTTTTCTTGATGCAGAGATAGTTACCACTAATGGCTCTGACGTTCCACGTGAAACAATAGACTACATTTTAGAGGCATCAAAAAGGAAAGATGTCATAGTTTTGACCGATCCAGATTATCCGGGAAAAAGGATAAGAGACGTGCTTGATCAGCATATTCCAAACCTGAAACACGCTTATATCCCAAAAGAAAAAGCCATCAAACATCATAAGGTTGGGGTAGCGGAATCCGACAAGCAAACAATTCTAGATGCCTTGTCGCACATAACCATTACTAAATCACCGACTCCAGGCAACTTAACTTGTTCAGACCTTCTTGAACTTAAGTTAGTAGGTAAGAATAGTAAGGTTAATAAAGAGAAGGTAGAGGCTTATTTCCATTTAGGATACGGGAACGGAAAGACATTGCTAAAAAGATTAAATGCAATGAATATAGATAAGAAACAATTGGAGGAATTTATCAATGGATGCAAATAAATATTTTGAAGAAATCGAACAACTAAAATTCCTAGCCAAAAAAGAAGTTGGCCAAAATTTTCTTATAGATAAAGAAAAGGCATCACTTATTGTTTCTAATCTTGAATTAACTGAAAAAGATAATGTTTTAGAGATTGGCTGCGGGGCTGGTTCGTTATCTTATTTCTTGTCTTTTGGACCTGCAAAAGCAACTCTAGTCGATATAGATGAAGCTATGATTACCAAATTAAAAAACGACTTCCAAAATAATGAATTTTTAAAAATTGAAATGGGAAATGCGTTGAAAATCGATTATTCATCTTATTCTAAAGTTGTTGGGAATTTACCTTATTACATTACTTCTGCCTTGATAGAAAAAGCTTTATTAGAAGCAAGAAATGCTACTAGATTTGTGTTTATGATTCAAAAGGAAGCAGCAGATAGAATGTTAGCAAAAACAAATACCAAAGATTATTCTCCTTTGAATATTCTTCTTGCATTAAGAGGAGGGACAGCAAAACTATTTAATGTTAATAAGAACTGCTTTTCACCACGTCCACATGTTGATTCAACGGTCATAAAAATTGATTTAGATACGAATTTTGATGAAAACGTCCTTAAAGCGTATAAACTATCTCAGTCGCTATTTTTAAAACGGAGGAAAACAATCTACAATAACTTGAAGGATTTATTACAAGATGAAGATAAAACGAAAGCTTTACTTCAAGAATGTAATATTCCATTAAATTATAGACCAGAGCAAATTTCCCCTGAGCAATATCTTCTCTTATCAAACAGACACCAATTATTAAAATAAGGACCTACACATATGGACATTAAGTCATACGCCAAGATCAATCTTTCGTTAAGAATATTAGGAACATTAGATGATGGGTATCATGAATTAGACATGGTAAACCTTCCTTTGGAATTACATGATGTTATTGAAATAAACAAGATTTATAGCAATGACACCTATATTACTTGTGATGATTTACGTTTGATGAGCGCTAAGGCTAATTTATGCAAAAAAGCTACTGATGCCTTAAGAAAAGCATGCGGATTTAAGGAGAACTTCCTTATTCACATTCATAAAGAAATTCCTTTTGCTGCTGGCTTGGGTGGCGGTTCTTCTAATGCTGCTGCTGTTTTGGTCGCGTTAAACAAAATGCTTAAGCTTAATCTATCTGATGAAAAGTTATGTGAGATTGGATTAACTGTCGGAGCAGATGTTCCATTTTTTATCCATAACATCCCTTCTAGAGTTGGGGGAATTGGAGAAAAGAATGAACCCATTAAGTTATTAAAGCCTTTCTATGTATTAATTGTTAAACCAGAAGAAGGCTTATCTACCAAAGAAGTTTATTCTAACTATAAAGGTGAAAGTATTCGTATCGATACAGAAGGCGTTATAAAAGGACTAGGAACTGCTGATGAGAATTTAATCGCCAAAAGCATTGGTAATGATTTAATGCCTCCTGCAGTCTATCTATTGCCTAAAGTAGGGGAAATATACTCCTCATTAGTAAGAGATGGGTTTAAAATAGTTTCAATGTCAGGATCCGGATCTAGCTTATTTGCTATGTCTTTTGACCTTAAGAAAATGAAAGAGGCCCAAAAGAAATACGAAAAGCTTGGATACATTTCCGTTTTGACTAAAACACTTATTCAAGGAGCTAATAAATGAATAAACATGCAATAATACTAGCTGCCGGCAAAGGCACTAGGATGAAATCTAAAAGAGATGATATGTCTAAAGTTTCTTTTCCAATTTTAGGACGCCCGATGGTCAAATATGTCCTAGAAGCATTAAAACCATTAGGATTTGAAGAAATAGTCACCATCGTTGGATTTGGAGGTGAGATGACTTCTTCTATAGTTTCAAAAGATTCTAAAGTTGTCTGGCAAAAAGAACAAAAAGGAACTGGACATGCCATTATGATGACTGCACCAGTTTTAAAAGATAAAGAAGGCATCACTATCGTTTGCTGTGGCGATACTCCATTATTAACCAGCAAAACCTTAGGCGCTTTATTAAAGGCACATGAAGAAAACGGCAACGATTTGACCATATTGACTGCTATCATGGATGATCCTACTGGCTATGGACGTATTTATTTAGAAGACGGCCAAGTTAAGAGAATTATCGAGCAAAGAGACTGTACGCCTGAAGAAGCTAAAATCACTGAAGTTAATGCAGGGGTCTATGTATTTGATAATAAAGAATTATTTAGAGACTTGGATAGGCTTACTCCGACAAATGCCGCTCACGAATATTATTTAACCGATGTTATTGGCTTATTTGCAGGAGATGGCAAGAAAGTTGGTTCGTTCTCAATTGACGATTTAGATGAAACAATGGGTGTTAATGATAGATACCACTTATCAATCGCCGCCAAAAAGATTCAAGAAAGAATCAACAAGGAATTAATGCTTTCTGGAGTAACTATTGAAGATCCCGAAACAACATATATATCTCCTGATTCAACAGTTGGGGTAGATACGACCATTAGACCTAATACATTTATAATGAACGGTTCTACTATAGGTGAAGGAAATGTTATAGGTCCTAATGCATATTTAGATAATGTACATATAGGAAACGATAACGTTGTCGTGTTTAAAAACCTTAAAGACATTACCCTTAAAGATTCGGAAATGAAATAAATTAAATGGCTAGCAAACCCTAGCCATTTTTTAAATCCGATTAACCCCCTATATCATATTTAATATTAAAATAGTAAAAAAAGAGCCACCTTTCGGCAGCTCTAATTTGATTATTTAGGCAGCTAATTACTTAGCGGCTTTTTCTCTTTCGTGAACGATGTTAGCTTGTGCAGCGGCAAGTCTAGCAAGCGGGACGCGGAATGGTGAGCAGGAGACATAATCTAGTCCAACAGCATCATAGAACATGATGGAGGCTGGATCGCCACCAGTTTCACCACAGACACCGACTACTAGGTCTTTTCTAGTTGCACGGCCACGTTCGACGGCAATCTTGACTAATTCGCCAACACCTTCGACGTCGATGGTTTGGAATGGATCGAATTCATAAATCTTCTTGTCATAATAGTAATTTAAGAATTGTCCGGAGTCATCACGGGAGAAGCCCATGGTTAATTGGGTCAAGTCATTGGTTCCGAAGGAGAAGAATTCAGCTTCTTTGGCAATGTTGCCAGCTTGTAAAGCTCCCCTTGGAACTTCGATCATGGTACCAACGTGGTAGACAAGAGTCTTGCCTTCCTTCTTCATTTCGTTTTCGACTGCTTCGACAACGACGTTCTTAGCAAACTTGAATTCTTTTAATTCGCCGGTTAGAGGAATCATGATTTCAGGTTCAACATCTTTGCCTAATTCCTTGCTGGCTTTGATGGCAGCTTGGATGATAGCAGTAGCTTGCATACGATAGATTTCTGGATAGGCAACGCATAGACGTACGCCACGGAAGCCCATCATTGGGTTAGCTTGTTGTAATTGATTGATTCTATCGCGAACCTTTTGTTCGGAGACATTAAGCTTTTCGGCTAAGTCTTTGATGTTCTTGGCATCATCAATAGTTGGTAAGAATTCGTGTAGTGGTGGATCGAGTAAACGGATGCAGACCATATCGTCTGGTGCAGACATATACATATGGTAGAAGTCGTTAACTTGATATGGGCGGATTCTTTCTAGGGCAGCTTCACGTTGTTCGACTGTTTCAGAAAGAATCATAGAACGCATGTTAAGGATACGGTCATCGGCAAAGAACATACGTTCGGTACGGCATAGACCAATACCTTCGGCACCGAATTGATGTGCATTATCGGCATCAAGTGGGGTGTTGCAGTTAGCACGGATCTTTAGTCTACGATACTTATCAGCCCAAGTCATCATACGGCCAAAGTCGCCACCTAAGTCGGCTGGAACCATCTTGATTTCGCCTTCATAGACGTAACCGGTGGAACCATTGACAGAGATAACATCACCTTCGTGATAGACTTTGTCGCCAATGCTCATGGTCTTTTCTTCTTCGTTGATTATGGCATCGGTGCATCCGGCAACGCAGCATTTACCCATGGAACGGGCAACAACGGCAGCGTGGCTAGTCATGCCGCCTCTAGCGGTGACGATAGCTTCGGAATTAACCATACCGATGATATCTTCTGGAGAAGTTTCAGCACGGCAGAGAACAACTTTAACTCCCTTGTCGTGTAATTCTTTACATTCTTCAGCGGTGAAGACAATCTTACCAGTTCCGGCACCTGGGGAGGCTGGGAGACCTTTTAAGATTGGTTCGTGTTTCTTTAAATCGGCTTCATCGAAAGTTGGGTGGAGCAAGTCATTGAGTTGCTTTGGTTCGACTCTTAAGCAAGCTTCCTTTTCATCGATTAATCCTTCGTCAACTAAGTCGCAGGCAATCTTTAAAGCAGCTCTAGCGGTTCTTTTACCATTACGGGTTTGTAAGAAGTAGAGTTTGCCTTTTTCGATGGTGTATTCCATGTCTTGCATATCGTGGAAATAGTTTTCCATTCTCTTGATGGTTTCCATGAATTGCTTATAGACTTCTGGCATTCTCTTTTCGAGTTCATCGATATGGAGAGGGGTACGTACACCAGCAACGACGTCTTCGCCTTGGGCGTTTGGTAAGAATTCGGCATAGATCTTCTTTTCACCGGTGGATGGGTTTCTAGAGAAAGCAACACCAGTACCAGAATCTTCACCCATGTTACCAAATACCATAGTTTGAACGTTAACGGCGGTTCCCCATTCATATGGGATACCGTTCATTTGACGATAAACGTTAGCACGTGGGTTATCCCAGCTGCGGAATACAGCAGCGATAGCTTCTTTTAATTGGACATATGGATCGGTTGGGAAATCTTCACCAAATGTTTCTTTGTAATAGGCCTTGTAGGCTTTTACGAGTTCCTTTAGTTGTGGAACGGTGACTTCGGTATCAAGTTTGTAACCATTGTCTTTCTTGATTTGATCAAGCATGGCATCCATCTTGGTACGTGGATGTCCTTTGGCGATGTTGGTGAACATCAAGATGAAACGACGATAGGAGTCCCAAGCAAATCTTTCATTGCCAGTTCCTTCGACTAATTCTTTAACGGTTTCATCATTTAAACCAAGGTTAAGAATTGTATCCATCATGCCTGGCATGGACATACGGGCACCAGATCTAACTGAAACTAGAAGTGGTAATCCTTTTCCGCCACCAAAGGCTTTTCCATCGATTTCTTCGATTTGATGGATGTGGGCGACAACGTCGTCCCAAACGAAATCAGGAATCTTTTTACCGGATTCGTAATAGAGATTGCAGGCTTCGGTAGTAACGGTGAATCCAGCTGGAATATTGACTCCAGCGGCAGTCATCTCGGCGAGACCGTTGCCTTTTCCTCCAAGAATGTCCTTGCCTAAATGGGCTTCATGGGCTTCTTTGAAGGAATAAACATATTTCTTTTCTGCCATTGTATCCTCCTAATGACAATTTAATAAAGGGTTTTTAAACCCAGCGGATAAATCTTACCACATATAAGGCCTTCTAAAGAAGATAAAATTTACATGTTTCTTATAAAGAAAAGCCTAAAAAGTGATACCTACTTTACTTCTATAAAACAAAACTATCATCTTTAGGCTGAAATTTATCTATAATTAAGCTTGGAAAAAAGAGAATGGAAATGGAAAAGTCTAATTTAATTCTAACGATAGATTTTGGAACACAGTCGGTACGTGTATCAATATTTGATAAAAACGGGAATGCTCTTGCTTGTGAAAAACAAACGTATGAACCGGCTTATTTTTCTACTAAACCTGGTTATGCTGAACAAGACCCTGCTTATTATTACGAATGTTTATGCAAGTGTTCCCAAAGAATAAGTAAAAATGAAGAACTAATGAAAAGAGTCAAAGGTATTACGATGACTTGCTTTAGGGATTCGGCTGTTTTGCTAGATAAAGACAATAAAGTAATTCGTCCGATGATACTTTGGCTGGACCAAAGATATGCAAAATGTGAGAAACACCTTCCTCTGTTTTCTAGATTGGCATTTGGTCTTGTCGGCATGTCTGCTGTTATAGAAATGAATAGGAGAAGGACAGTTGCTAACTGGGTTAAAGAAAACGAACCAGAGAACTTTACTCGTATTAATAAATATATCGCTTTATCGACTTATTTTAATTATAAATTGACTGGTAATTTAATTGATTCTGCTTCCGATTATACAGGCCATTACCCATTGAATTACAAGAAAAAGCAGTGGTATAAAAAACCAGAAACCCATATGCAGGGTCAAATATTCTCTATCAAGAAAAATCAACTTTGTGAACTAGTTGAATGTGAACAAGAAATTGGAAAAATCAATAAGAATGCTTCTTTTGAAACTGGTCTTCCAGAAGGCTTAGTTATTTATGCGTGTGGATCTGATAAATCTTGCGAAACGTTAGGGACAGGTGTCATTAAAGATACAATTTTATCTATTTCTTTAGGTACTGCATGTTCGGTCGAAACTAGTGTGAATAAGTTCATGTCCCCATCCAAATTCTTTCCTGCCTATCCATCGACTTTGCCTGGCCAATTCAATCTAGACGTACAAGTATATCGTGGATATTGGATGATCAATTGGTTCTTGAAAGAATTCGGTGCGATGAATATCAATGATCTTGTTATTGATGATGTTTATCCTGAAGACTATAACAAAAACCTTTTTAGCATACCTGCTGGGTCTGGTGGATTGCTTTTACAACCTTTCTGGGGTTCAAATCTAGATAAACCAGAAGTAAAGGGGTCTATTATTGGTTTTAGTGATTCAACAACAAGGTTACATGTCTATAAAGCCATAATTGAAGGAATTGATTATGAACTTAGATTAGCTAGCGAAGGATTTGCCAAAAATCTAAGACATGGGTTCAATGAAATTAGAATTGCAGGTGGTGGATCTAAATCGGATGAGATTTGCCAAATCACCGCGGATATATTTAATCTTCCGGTTACTAGAGTCCAAACTAATGAAACTTCTTCCTTAGGAGCTGCGATTATTGGCTTCCTTGCTACTAAAGAATTTAAAGATGTAAACGAAGCCATTTCCAGCATGGTTCATCCTTCTATTACCTTTAAACCAAACAAGGAAAACGTGAAGATATACGAAGAGCTATATCAAAATTGTTACAAAGGGTTATATCCCAAACTAAAGGATACATATAAGTATTTATTCGATTTCTCTGCAAGAAATAGATAATAAAAAACCTCTAGTTTTCTAGAGGCTTAAATATTTAGATATCTGATAAAGGTTTTTTCATCATCATTCCGAGGAGGATATCTCCGCTAGGAAGTGAATTTTTACCCTTTTCATTCATATTGGTTTTAATTTCTTCTTTTATTAATAAGGCCATTGCCTTAGCAATTGAAGTAGGGTCGCCTGCGATGGCGTTTCCTTCTTCTTGGGATGTCTTTATTAAAGAGATTAGACATTTCTTTAAGTCATTTTCCTTAACAGTCTTTTTTAGATTTGAAGGAATCTCGCTAACGTCAATTAAATCCAACATAATCTTTAAACAATATAAATCGTGATTTGTTGCATTTATCAAACTTGAATAATGAGAAGTTAGTACTTTTATACCATTTGTACCCCCAATTTCATTAGCTTTTTCAATTGGGAAGAGACTAGAATTTTCTAGCACAATTTCGTCAATGATATAATTGAAAATATCTTCTTTTGAATCAAAGTAATGGTAAAAGAGACCGTGGGAACATCTTACGGCTTTGGTAATGGTATCAACTGATACATCCCTATAGTCCATGTTGGCGAAAATTTTTAACGCTTTTTCGGTAATTTTTGCTTTTCTTTTGTCTTTAACGATTCTATTTTGCTCAGGTGTACGTGGCATTTTTTCTACTCACTTTCTTCTTAAAAAATATTAGTTATTCGACTGTTCGATTTTTTCAAGGTTTTCTTCCTTTTTACGACTGGATAATTTTATCAATAATAAAGTGGCAAATGCAATTGCAATTAATAAAATTATTCCTATAAGGTATTGATACCATTGAGAGGTATTTGGATTTGAATAGGCAGGCCAAATTTGGTTATTTACAAACATTGCTACTATAGAACCTGCAACAAAACCGAGCACATATCCATATGTCCCTCTTTTGTGTTTTTCTAGAAGTGACTTCATTACTTTTGAGATAGCAAGGAAACCTAAAACAACTCCTATGACTAGACATAAAGTCAATAAAAGTCCTGAACCTAATCTATCATGGTTATGGATTATGGAATTATCACCAAAATAAATATTTAATACAGGTTGGTATAATCCAAATATAAACAAAATCATCGCTCCGGATATTCCTGGGATAATACAGGCAGCAGCCGCGACAAATCCTATAACAATTATAACTATATATACCCACCAGTTTTGGTTTGGATTAGCAAATGCTTCTTCAAACGAAAACCAATTAAATACATATGCCAGAACAGAAAATACTCCGATTAAGGTGGCTACAATAAACCCAATTGCCGTTCTTAAACCATCGTTTTTCTTAATTTTCTCTATCCCAGACTCTTTGTATATGGTAGGCATTCCTCCGATTAAGAATCCGGTGCATATACAGACAATGATAAAAGGAATGTAGTCCCAACATTTATGCTGGACATATAAAAGCAATATTCCGGAGGCGACCCAACCTATTCCAATTGGAAGAAGAGTTAGGAACGCACGAAAGAAATTCTTTTTTAAATCGTTAATTCCACTGATTAATTTATCGTAAATATTAACGATTAATCCGACTGTTCCTGCCGATACGCCTGGTAATAATCCAGTTCCTAACGAAGCCCCTTTTGCTAAATCAATAAAAAAATCTTTAACTTTCATGTCTATTATTATCGAATACATAGGCTAATCATAAAAGTAAATTTTTAAAACAAATAAAAGGAAGTTTATCTTCTTATGTGGTAGTATGTTTGCTATGCAAAGTATTGTTTTATATGTTTCCCAAGTTGGATCTACAAAAAAATATGCAGAAGATATAGCAAAAACTATCTCTGCAGAGGTCATGCCACTAAAGAAATTCAAGTGGAAGAACCTTTCTAATTACAACCTTATCATCTTTGGTGGTTGGGTTATGGGAGGAAAAATCAAAGGACTTGATGATTTCTTATCCCATTACGATGACATGAGTGATAAAAATGTCATGATTTTCTCTTCTGGAATGTCTATTCCATCAAAAGAAGGAAGACAAGAACTCATTAATTCTAATATCCTTGATTTATATCATGTCCGTTATTACCAATTACGTGGCTCTTTTGATATGGCTAAGCTTCCATTCTTCCAGAGAATGATGATGAAATACACGATGAACATCATGCAAAATAAGCAAGGTGTATCTAATGCCATGGTCAAGGAAATGATGGAACGTCCTTTTGAATATTATGATCAAGAAGGCGTAGATAAAATCATTAACGTTGCTTCTAAATTACAAAATATTGTTGAGGTAGATGAGGTTAAGTAATGAAACTTATCGTAGGATTAGGCAATATAGGCAAGCAATATGAAAATACCCGTCACAATATGGGGTTTGCTGTTATTGATAAATTTGCCGAAATGGTTAAAGCTGATATTGATAGATCTAAATTCAATGGGCTTTATGCGATTGTAAAAAATCCTGCCTTTGAAGAAGATTTTATTTTGGCCAAACCTTCGACTTATATGAATCTTTCTGGGCAATTTGTTGCACCCATGATGTCATATTTCAAAATTTCCATCGATGACCTTCTTGTTATTTATGATGATATGGCGATAGAAGAAGGAAAGATTAGGTTAAGGCCTTTTGGGTCTAGCGGTTCCCATAATGGGATGAAAAGCATTATCTCTTCTATTGGTAGCGATAAATTTAAACGTGTCAGGATTGGAATAGGAGAACCACCTCATGGTGGGGCTGATTATGTCCTTTCTAAAATTGATAACGATAGTAGGGAAAAATTAGACATCGCGACTACTAATGCCTCCAAGGCGATTAGAGATTACCTTCTCCATGATTTTAATTATGCGATGAATCATTATAACAAATGAAGAATAACGATCTTTTTTCTTTAGTTGATAGCTTGCCTTATGTAAGTGCTCTAGATGAAGCAAAAGGCAATTTAATTAGTGATGATACGTTAGGGCCAGCCTTGGCTGTTTTATCTTTGTTCAATAAGAAAAAAGACAACTATTGTATAGTTTCTCCTAATCAATATTCTTGCCAAAGACTATATGAATTCTTGCTTAATTTCTTTCCAGAAGAAAATGTTGTTTTCTTTCCATCCGATGAACTTTTGCGGGCGGAAGCATTATCTTCTTCATTAGAATTGCAGTCTCAAAGAATATATGCAATGTATCGTCTTTTAGATAATAAAAAGAAGATTTTGGTTACCCATCCTAGCGCTCTTCTTCGCTTCCTTCCTTCAAGAAAACAATTTGAAGACAGGGTTATTAAATTAAAGGTTGGAGACACTCTCGATTTAAAAGAATTCAAAACCAGATTATTAGAAAATGGTTATAAGGTTAATGACAAAGTTGAACACTCACTTCAATTTGCCTATAGGGGTGATATTGTTGATGTGTATTCGGTTTCCTATTTAGATCCAATACGTATTGAATTCTTTGATGATGAAATTGAATCAATACGTTTGTTCGATATAGCAACGCAGGAATCTAAAAGTAGCCTAGAAGAAGTTTCTATCGCCCCGGCGACTGATTTCTTTTTGCCTTCATCAATGTTTGAAGAATTCAAGAAAACTGCTTTAGATAGGCTTTCAAAAGATGAAGAAGAGCTTCCTTTAGAACGTTTTAATGATTTAAAAAGAAATTTAGAATCCGTTTTAGAAGATTATAAAAATAACAATTACAAAATATCTTTATATAAATATTATGGATTAGCGAATAAAGACGCTTCTTCAATAGTTAGTTATTTTGATTCTAGATTTGTCTTCTTTCCGAATTATCCTCAATTCGCTGAATCTTTCTCTTTACTCCAAACTGAGGCAAATCAATATTTTGGAGAACTATTTTACCAAGGACAATGCCTTTCTCATCTAGAACAATATCTAAGTCTAGACAAGGCTTTAAAAGGTGTTAAATCGATACATGGGTCCATCTTTTCTACTTCGATTAACGATGTTAGCTTCCCAGTTCATTCGATTTCGTTAACGGGTAAATCGATTGCATCTATCTTGCCCACAATCCAATCTTATCTAACTAGCGGCAATAAAGTTATTATCTGTCTAAAGGAAGAACAGCAAAGAAAAACAATCAAGAGTCTTTTAGAGGATGCCAAGCTTGAAATAGAAGAAGTAAATGGGCTAGAAATCCCTTCTTCTAATCTTGCTTTTTCTTCTTTGAATCTTTCAGAAGGATTTGAAATCCCTTCTTTAAAGATTGCCTATATTTCTTCTAATGAATTATTTGGCGCAAGACGAGTTGCTTCTAGATTTAATTCACGTTTCAAACAGGCGACTATATTAAGAAGTTATGAAGAGTTAAGGCCAGGGGATTATGTAGTTCATGAATATAATGGAATCGGCCAATTCCTTGATATAAAAACCATTGAAATAGAAGGGAAACATAGGGATTTCCTTCATATTGCATATGCTGGAAATGAATTCCTTTATGTTCCTTTAGAACAATTTAGATTAGTTAGAAAATATGCCGGAAGAGAAGGGGCAAGACCTCAATTAAGTAGGCTTTCAACTAAAGAATGGGAGAAAAGAAAAGCCAAGATCAATAAACGTATCAACGAACTCGCTGATAGGCTTATTTCTCTTTATGGGAATAGGGCTAGGAACAAAGGTTTTGCTTTCCTTCCAGATGATGAACTACAAAAACAATTTGAGAATGAATTCCCATATCAATTGACCTCTGATCAACAAGCTGCAGTTGATGCGATTAAGAAGGATATGGAATCTAATGAAATCATGGATAGGCTTGTCTGTGGTGATGTTGGTTTTGGCAAAACTGAAGTTGCTTTTAGAGCGGCTTTTAAAGCTATATCAAACGGAAAGCAAGTTGCCTTATTATGCCCGACTACCTTATTGGCAAGGCAACATTTCGAGGTAGCCATGCAGCGTTTTGCTACTTTTGGAGTTAGATTGGCCTTATTTTCTAGATTAATTCCAGATTCAGTCCAAAACCAAAATCTAAAGGCTATCAAAGAAGGAAAAATCGATTTTATAATCGGGACACATAGGCTTCTTTCTAAGGATTTTGAATTTAAGGATTTAGGTCTTTTGATTGTTGATGAAGAACAACGTTTTGGAGTTGAGCAAAAAGAAAGAATCAAGGAAATGAAGAATAGCGTTGATGTCCTTACTCTTTCTGCCACCCCAATTCCTAGGACTTTACAAATGTCTTTGGTTGGGATTCGCCCGATGTCAGAAATTAATACAGCCCCTTCATCAAGAATGCCAATCCAGACATATGTAACCCCATATAAAGAAGAGATAGTAGATGAACTTATTTCTAGGGAATTATCTAGAAATGGGCAGGTTTATTATGTCCATAACAGGGTTGATACGATATATTCGTGCGCTTCTAAGCTTGCTTCAAGAATCCCTTTAGCAAAAATAGGGGTTGTCCATGGCCAAATGGATAAAAATGAATCCGAAGACGTCATGGCTAAGTTCTATGATAATGAACTTAATGTTTTGGTTTGCACTTCAATCGTTGAAAACGGCATAGATATACCAAACGCGAACATGATAATTGTAGAAAATGCTGATAACTTCGGTCTTTCTCAGCTTTATCAAATCAAAGGCAGGGTCGGCAGAGGAAATAGAATCTCTTATGCATATTTGATGTATAAACCACATAAGAATATGAATGAAGACGCTAAAAAACGTTTGCAGGCTATCCAAGAATTCACCGAACTTGGATCTGGTTATAAAATTGCCCAAAGAGATTTGATGATTAGAGGTGCTGGAGACATTTTGGGCCCTGAACAAGCCGGATTTATCGATTCTGTCGGGCTTGATTTATATATGAAGATGTTAAATGAAGCAATCGAGGCTAAAAAGTCTGGAATTGAACTTGCTCCGCCTACTTCAAATAAGCTTTTTGATATAGATGCCTATATTCCTTCTGAGTATGCATCTAAAAGCGATAAGATTGTTTTGTATCAGGAATTAGAGAACATAAATAAAGAGTCGGATTTGAACAAGTTTGCCAAAAAGGTGAGGGACATATATGGAAAAATGCCAGAAGAGACCTCTTTGTTAATTAAGAAAAAACTCATTGATATCCTTTCTGATTTTGAAGAATTTACATCCATTAACGACTACGAAGACAAAGTCGATTTATCTTTATCGTCTAGCTTCTCTAGAATTGACGGAATCGGCAGTGATTTATTTAATTCCTTGTTGCCGATGATGAATAGGTTGAGAGTTACTTTTTTGAATAAAGTATTGGTAGTTTCTTTATATAAACAGGGCAACTGGCTTGATGATTTAGAAAAAGTAATGAGAAATATACATTCGGTATACCTTGCTAATAAACAAAAGTCGTAAAATTTATAAGCATTCCCTTAATGGGAATTGTGTTATTCTATATAAGATGAGAATTGATAAATTTTTAAAAATTTCTAGGTTGATTAAGCGCAGGGAAATAGCAAAACAGCTATGCGATGCTTCTAAAGTATCAATTAATGGGAAAATTGCTAAAGCCTCTAGTGAAATTAACGAAGGAGACGAAATTAAATTGGTTCTCGGTTCTAAATATCTACTTGGCAAGGTAAATAAGATATTGCCTTATGCAAATAAATCTACCTGCCAAGAAATGTTTACCCTTATTGATGAAGGAGAAATGTAATGATTGATTTCAAATTTGATGAATCTTCCACTTACCTAGTCGCAGGTACTTTTGGATCTGATTCCATGGCCTTGATAGATATGATGGTCAAAAAGGGAATAAAGCCTGTTGTTTGCTCCCTTAATTACCATAAATTCGATTCTAGCGATTCTGATTTCGCTTCTTTAAGAGAATATTGTCAAAAGAATGGGCTAGTTTTTGAAGGGCTAGATACAAACGATCTTCCTGAAGAAGAAAAAATTAAAGAAAATGAGGATTATAAAGAATTTGCTAGAAGGGTTAGATATGATTTTTTCAAGAAAACATATGAAAAATATAATGCCTCTGCTTTCTTTGTTGCCCATCAGCAAGATGATTTGATTGAAACTTATCTTCTTCAAAAGCAAAGAAAAGGACATGTTGCCCATTATGGGTTATTCCCAATGTCTACAGTTGAAGGAATGGTTGTTGTTAGGCCGTTACTTAACTATTCAAAACAAGATTTAATCGATTACGACAACGAAAACCATGTTCCTTATTCATCAAGTGCTTCTAAAAACGAAGATGAATATATCCGTAATCCAATTAGAAGAGATGTTATCTCAAAGATGAGCGAGATCGACCGTGAAAAAGTCCTTGATGAAATGAGAGCCGCTAATAATGAACAATTAGGTCTTTCCGATAGTGTTATTCGTGAAGCTGTTGTTGCCGATGAATTAGATATCCGTGCCTTGATTGCCCTTCCTTATGATGGATTTATCAACGCTATTAATAAACTGGTTTCTACCGCTTCTAGGAAAGTCAGCTTAAAGGTCAAAGATTACGAAGCGATTCGTAAATTCTGCCTTGCCCCTCAACCAAATTTGGCTATGAAATTAAATGATTCTACCTATTTGGTTAAGGAATATGACGTCATTACAGTCGGAAATAATCCAAATGAATTGCCATATACCTATACTTTGGAGAAAAACGGCAAATTAGATACTCCATATTTTGAATTAGACTTCTCTATGGGTGCTCTAGATAGAGGGATTAAAGACGAAGATTATCCATTAACGGTAAGAAGCGTTCTTCCAACCGATAATTATGTCGTACATGGATATCTAGAGCCTGTTAGAAGGCTATATTCAGTTTGGAAGATGCCAGTTACTTTGCGTTATATTTGGCCGGTTTTTGTCAATAAAGATGGAAAAATAATATATGTTCCACATTATAGGCAGACTTTTAGTGAATATCACACTTCAATTTTGAGAATGAAGACAATTAAATAGACAAAATAGGTTGCAATGTATTTGCATATTCTTGATTTTAGTGTACATTTCATAACGCACGCACGTTAAAAGAAGAAAAAACAAACAATTGAAAAGGAGAACAAAATGAACGACGGAAAAGCCCCAAAAAAGAGTATATTCAGTTTTATCCTTCCTTACATATTAATGGCTGCTACAGTTGGCGTATTTATTTGGCTAATTGTTTCTAGCATGGTTGGTAAGGGTGAAACCTGGGCCTATAGTGATCTAGATAACTATTTAGGCTATACAACTAGCATTACAACAAATGCTAGCGGTGAAAAGGAAGCCAATGGCACACTTACTGATTTCGATTTAACAAACAAACAAGTTTATTATGTCGAAGCAAGTCATGGCTACAAGGCTGTTACGGTCAAAGGCAATTACATTGATAAGACCACCAATACAAAGCGCACATTCTCGGTTGTTATTGATGAATCTGTTTGGACTAGCAATTTTACTTCTTTTGCTACCGATGAAACTGGTGCCCATTATGAATACACCCACCTTTCATACCAAAGCATATTTACAGTTAGGATTGACCAATTCGGAATTAGAAACCAAGGATCAGGCGCTTCTTTAGTTAATAAAGATGCTTTCCAAGTCTCTTGGTGGGACACCTGGGGACCAACCCTTATATCCACAGGAATTATCTTAATAATTGGCTTATTTATCTTCTCTAGACTTAATTCGTCCGTTTCTGGAATGAACAACAATGTCCTAGGATTCAATAAGTCTCCTGCTAGAAAGGCTTCTTCAAAGGTTAAATTCTCCGATGTTGCAGGATGTGATGCTGAAAAGGCTGAAATGGTCGAACTCGTCGAATATCTAAAAGATCCAAAGAAATATTCTAAATTCGGCGCTAGACTGCCAAAAGGTGTCTTGTTAATCGGTCCGCCAGGCACTGGTAAAACCTTACTTGCTAAGGCTGTTGCTGGTGAAGCTGGAGTTCCATTCTATTCAATTTCTGGTTCTGACTTTGTTGAAATGTATGTCGGTGTCGGTGCAGGTCGTGTACGTGATTTGTTCAAAAAGGCCAAAGAAACCGCTCCATGTCTAATATTTATCGATGAAATCGATGCTGTTGGACGTCAAAGAGGCGCTGGACTTGGCGGAGGCAACGACGAAAGAGAGCAAACTCTTAACCAATTGCTTGTTGAAATGGATGGCTTTGAAGCTAATTCAGGTATCTTAGTTATTGCTGCTACTAACCGTGATGACGTACTTGACCCAGCTTTAAGAAGAGCTGGCAGATTTGATAGAACCATAACTGTTTCATTACCAGATAAAGAAGGCCGTGAAGCTATATTGAAAGTACATGCCCGTAACAAAAAGATTGCCCCAGGAGTTGATTTTGGTGCATTAGCCAAGAGAACTGTAGGCTTCTCTGGCGCCGATCTTGATAACGTATTAAACGAAGCTGCTATCCTTGCTGTTAGAGAAAACAAGGACTGCATCGATATTGCTGATATTGATGAAGCTATCGATAGAAGAATCTCTGGACCTGCCAAATCTAGCCGTGCCATGTCTCCTGTTGAAAGAAAAGAAGTCGCTTATCATGAAGCAGGACACGCTGTTATCGGACTTAATCTTCCTTTCTCTGATAAGGTTCAAAAGATTACCATCATTCCAAGAGGAAATACTGGTGGCCATGTCTTGATGACTCCTGAAGATGACCGTTTCTTGTTAACCAAAAACGAACTTATCGCTAGAATTACTGGTTTATTAGGCGGTAGAACTTCCGAAGAAATATTCTTCCAAGATGTTACTACAGGTGCTTCTAACGACATTCAAGAAGCTACTAGAATCGCTAGACTTATGGTTACTGAACTTGGTATGTCTGAACTAGGTCCAATCCAATATGAACAAAATACTGGTTCCGTTTTCCTTGGTAGAGACTACAATTCTACCCAAAAGAACTTCTCAACCCAAATTGCCTTTGAAATTGATAAGGCTGTCAGGAAAATAATCGATGAAGCTCATGAAAACGCTAGAAAGCTCTTACTAGAGCATAAAGATGAAGTTATCTTGATTGCTGAAACTCTTCTTGAAAAAGAAACCATTACGGCCGAAGAGATTTCTTATCTTGTCGAGCACGGTTCTTTGCCAAAAGAAGAAAAGCATGTAGAAACACCTACTGAAACTGTTCCTTCTAGTGGGGAAGAAGCCAAAAAAGAAGACGCTTCTGAAGTGGCTCCAAAAGAAGAAAAATAAATCGTTTGTCTTTCGCCCTGAGTAGAAATATTCAGGGTTTTCTTTTGCTTTGTTAACTATTTATACGGTGGGTAAAACCTATTAAAAAGGTTTATTTAAGAAGTGGGAAAATTATAACTGGTTAATTAGTTTAATAAGATCATAAATCCACGCCTGGACACGCTTAGATTCTTCTAGTGCCACATCCTTTTCTTGCCTAGATAACTTAGAAGAGATAAGGCGAATATCTTTCTCTTTTATATTCGATTTTCCGATAGCTTTTATTGCTTGAATTACTAGGCCTGTTTTAAATGATAAATTCGATATGGATTTAGATGATGCTCTTTTAAATGTAATTGAATTATTCTCATATAAATAAGTCCTATAAGGCCCATTCGAAGCGTATTCGTATATCCCGTTAAAAGAAGGAATTAATCCTAATTGGAACTTAGCATTGTCGCCGCAAGGCAAGATTGTCCAGGCGTTTTTTCTCGCAATTGCAAGGGCTACATCATTTACGTTCGGCATGATGAATTCATCTAATAAAGGATCGAATTTAAGCTTCGCGTATAACCCGTGTTCTAATCTTTTAATTAATCCCTTTTCGTTAATCCTAGATAACGCACGATTGACGCTAGAAAGAGAACCAGAAGAAAGGAAATCGTTAGCAACAAAGACACTACCTTCTTCTTTTTGCTGAATTAGCTCAATTATAGTTTTTTCTATTCTTTCTCTCATTTGGTCTTATAAATTATATACAAAAACGGACGAAACAACAAAACAATGATTATTTTCTTATTCTTGTCCTTTTTACTAATTGCTCGTTTTAATTTAAAACACCGGCTTTGCTACCTTTGTTTATTGACAACAAGGTGCCTGCGTTTTTGCCTGCTTTTTAATGACTGCACAGGCATTCATCTAGCCACTCCAAACTCTTAAAATCTGTTACTTTTAATGGGGATGTATTTGTGCGCTCATCCCCAGAGATTGTTACAGTTTTTGCGAGTCTGCGGATTGCCATTTCCGGTAGCAATAGTCTCGGCTTAGAGTCGCTTTAGATTACCGCCAAATAAAAATGAGCACCCTTTCTGATGCCCATTAATCTATCCCCGTTGATGTTACAGTTTTCGTGAGTTAATCGCTCAACGGTTTTTGTAACATCAAAGTTGAAAGATTTTATTAATTATTGAAACGAGAATTGAGAGTTATACAACGAGGCATAGAAACCTTTGTCTTTCATCAAGGATTCATGAGTTCCTTGTTCAACAATATTTCCATCCTTCATAACTAAAATTAAATCAGCGTTTTTAATCGTGGATAAACGGTGGGCAATTACAAAACTTGTCCTTCCTTTAGTTAGATTATCCATAGCCTCCTGAATAAGTTCTTCTGTACGTGTATCAACGTTAGATGTAGCTTCGTCTAATATTAATAAAGGAGCTTTTCTAACCATGGCCCTAGCAATGGTTATAAGTTGCTTTTGTCCAGAAGAAATAGAACCGGCATTAGATAATTCACAATCTAACTTGCCAGGAAGAGTCCTAATGAAGTGGTAGATATTAGCTTCTTTACAAATTTGCTTTAGCTCATCATCAGGTAGAGCAGGGCTATTGAAAACAATATTTTCCCTCATTGTTCCTTCAAAAACCCAGGTATCTTGAAGAACCATTCCAAAAATATCATGGATTTCTTCTCTAGGCATATCTTTAATGGATACTCCATCGATTGATATGTCCCCAGAATTGATTTCATAGAACCTCATAAGTAGATTGACCATGGTAGTCTTCCCTGCGCCTGTAGGGCCTACTATAGCAACTTTTGAGCCAGGTTTTATTTTAGCAGAGAAGTCATGGATGATTTCTCTAGATGGATCATAAGAGAAATTAATATGTTTGAATTCAATCTCACCTTTAACTTGTTCTTTGCCATCTTCTCCGATTAATTTCCTAGTCTTTCCGGTTTCATCGTCAAGCTCTTTTTCTTCCAAGAAGTCAAAGACACGCTTGCTAGCAGCTCCAACTGTTTGAAGTGTATTCATGGCTTGGGCCATTTGGCTCATTGGTTGTTGGAATAACCTTACATAGACTAAGAAAGCGGTGATGGTTCCATAGTCGACTTTTCCATCGCTTAAAAGAATTCCACCAATTACTAAGACGGCTACATAGGCAAAATAAGAAATGAAGGACATCAAAGGCTGCATTAACCCGCCACAGCACTGGGCTTTAAACATTGTCGTGCCTAAAGTAACGTTTTTAGAATTAAATACTTCATCTACTTTTTCTTCGGCATTAAATAATTTGATTATCAATTGGCCAGAGAACTTTTCTTCTACAACACCGTTGATATCACCGATTTGCTCTTGCCTTTTTAAGAATTGAGGCATGGCAAATTTCATGATTATGCCCAAGAATATGAGCATAAGTGGTAAAGAAATCAAGGCAGTTAATGCCATTAAATAAGAAGTGGCAAACATCCCAATTAAGGAACCAATCAACATGAATACGGATTGAAGCATCATTGATATTGATTGATCTAGACTTTGGGCGACCGAGTCAACATCGTTAGTAACTCTAGAAAGTATGTCACCGACTTGATGCGAATCAAAATAACGTAATGGGATTATATTTATCTTTTCGGAGATAGATTTTCTTAAAGCGTTCGCATATTTTTGGGTAACTCCAGTTAAAAGGAAGCTAGATAAATATGTAAGGATGGCGCTAGAAATATATAGTCCTAATAATATGAATCCATTTTTAGCAACTATATCAATATTAATTGTTCGCTTGAGAGCATTATTTGCTATCTCATTTGTCATCTTTGATAAGAATTGAGGAGCAATAATTGAAATAACTACCCCAGCAAGAATGAAGATGGCTGAGACAATAATAGGTGCATAGAACCTCTTGGAAGTGCCGAGGATATTCTTTAACGCTTTCCCTAATTCTTTCTTAGAGACTTTGTCTTTTTTGAAATTAGCTTTTTTCATAAAGAAAGTTCCTCCTTGCTAAGTTGAGAAAGGGCGATGTCTTTATATAGCTTGCAGGTTTGTAGAAGTTCCTTATGGGTTCCCTTTCCAACAAGTTTCCCTTCTTCTAAAACTAATATCAAATCAGCATCCATAACGGTTCCAATACGTTGGGCGACTATTACCTTAGTAGCATCTTTTTGTGACTTTTTTAAGTTTTGTCTTACTTTGAGATCTGTTTTGAAATCCAAAGCGGAGAAAGAATCGTCAAAGACAAATATTTCTGGTCTAGTTGCAACTGCTCTAGCAATGCAAAGTCTTTGTCTTTGACCGCCAGAAACATTAGTTCCTCCCTGCGCTATCTTTGCATCATATTTATCTTCCATATTTTCGATAAATTCATCAGCACAAGCGATTTTTGCGGAATTTTCTATTATTTCATCGTCAATTTCTTTTAACCCAAAGCCAATGTTAGATTTGACTGTCCCTGAGAAAAGCACACCTTTTTGAGGTACATATCCAATCCTGGAATGGAGCTCTTTTTGACTCATCTCTTTTACATTGATCCCATCTACTTTTACTTCACCTTCAGTTGCATCATAAAGCCTATCTAAAAGTTGAACCAAAGTAGATTTTCCACATCCTGTAGGACCAATGATGGCAATCGTATCACCTTGCTTTGCCTTAAAGGAAATATGTTCTAAAATGTTTTCTTCTGAATCTGGATAAGAGAAAGAAACATCATTAAATTCTATGGTTCCTAACTTTTCAGGGACAACTGGGTTTATTGGATCTACTATCGATGGTTTTGTTTCTAATACTTCATTGATACGTTTTGCGGATACGCTAGCTCTAGGAAGCATTACAAACATCATTAATAACATCATGAACGCCATAATGATTTGGGTTACTAACATCGTGTAACTAGATACTTCATTATATGCTAAAGTGCCACCGTTAATTAGATATGCCCCAATCCAATACATGGATAAAGTAACGCCATCCATTACGATAACGATAATTGGAGATAATAAGCCTAAGACTCTTCCGCCAAAGAGATTTAGCTTTGTTAAATCATCATTAGCTTTCTTGAATTTATCTTCTTGATATTGCTCTGCGTTATAAGCACGAACTACCCTGATGCCATTTAGGTTTTCTCTAGTTATTCCGTTTAGCCTATCAACATATTTTTGGGCAATCTTGAATTTAGGCAAGACTGTTACAACTAATATAGTTAAAGCAATTACTAGAACAACGATTGCAACAGCAGTGGCAGTTGTTAATTGCCAGGAAGCGGATTGGATTTTGCATATTGCCCATATCGCAGTTACTGGGGCGGCAAAAACCATTCTCATCATCATGAGGTAAGTCATTTGGACTTGTTCGATATCGTTTGTACTTCTTGTAACTAAACTAGCGGTGGAGAATTTATTGATTTCCGCCATCGAGAAGGAAGAAATCTTCTTATTGAGTTTATCTCTAGTAGTAACGGCGAAACTAGCAACAATCATTGATGCTAATACGGATATGACTAATTGACATGCAACTGAACCAGTTACAACTAATAACATCATGCCTCCCCAATACCAAATATCTCCAACACTTGCATTGCTTATAGCTTTGGCAGTGTCTAGCATTGGGCTACCCATAGAATCGAGAGTGGCAATGACTAATTCCCATTTGCCACCAAGGGCTTTAAACATTTCACCAAATTCTTTACCAATATGTGCCGGTTTAGCTTTATAGTCTACAAACATAATTGCCTTAATGATGTTAGACATGTAGTCAGTCATCATCATCGTGCACCAAACCTGGGTTATTGTTAATCCTATAATAAAGAACAAAGCTATCCAGTCTCTTTTTCGGAAAGATTTTAACATCTTAAACATGGCTTGCCTCCTTTAAAACGTATGATATATAGAGCCAAGAGAAATTTTGTGCAAGACTAATTTTAATGTAATTAAAGAAAAATCGACATTATTGGCACTTTGTTTAGCAATATTTTAATTGCCTTTATAATTTCTTTTCTATATAACTCTATCTTATGAAGGTCGCCGGAATAGAAATATCTAACAAAATATTGCTTGGCCCAATGGCAGGTGTAACAACTCTTGCATATAGGGAATTTATGAAGCCTTTTGGGGTTGGTCTTTCTTTTTCCGAAATGGTTTCTGATTGTGGGATTAGATATGGTAATGAAAAGACTTTGGATTATCTAAAAAGTTCGAAAATAGATACCCCGTATGCTATTCAACTATTTGGTTTCTCATTAGAAAACACGATTCCTGCAATTAAGAAAATAGAAGAAGTTGCTACTTATGATTTCCTTGATTTGAATTTTGGCTGTCCTGTAGAAAAAGTTGTTAAGACAGGTGCTGGTTCTAAGTGGCTTAAAGATGTTCCTGGACTAGAAAATTATGTAAGGGAAATAGTTAAAGTTTCTTCTAAACCAGTTACTGCAAAAATTAGATTAGGTTGGGATGAAGATTCTATTAACGTTTATGAAGTTGCGGAAGCCTTAGAAAGAGCGGGGGTCGCTCTTATTTCAATCCATTGCAGGACGCGTGCCCAATTTTATTCAGGAAAAGCTAGATATGAAGAAATCCAGGATATGAAGAAACATATCAAGATCCCTTATGCTGTATCTGGAGATATATTTACTCCGATGGATGCTAAAAACGCATTAGATATAACCCATGCTGATTTTGTTATGGTTGCTAGAGGTGGTTTAGGACATCCATATTTAATAACCCAAATTAATGAATATTTAACTAATGGGGTCCTTCTTTCTTCTCCTGGCAAGGCTAAACAAATCGAATATGCAAAAGAATTTGCCTACGCCTTAATCAAAGAAAAAGGTGAATATATTGGAGCAAGAGAACTACGTGGCCTATTGCCTCATTTCTTCTCCTCTTTCCCTGGATATAAAAGAGTCAGGACGCAACTAGCGACATCGTTAGATTCTATTGATTCGTTAGAAAAGATATTTCGTGGCTTAGAAGAAAGAGTAAAGCTAGAAGAATCCTTAAATTAAATGAATATCTTTATTTGAAAGCGGTTTTAATTAAGTTGCCCCTTGTTGTTTTTATAAATAAGAGTTAAATAGTTCGTTGTCGAACAATATTATGGAAAGAAAAATCTCGAAATTAAGACCTATGGTAGGTCGATTGAATAGGATGCTAGATAGAAGGTTTGAAATAGCATATCTTCCTCTATTTCCTATTGATATAGGTCCTCAGCAAGGACGGTCACTTGCCTTTATATGTAGGCACCCAGGGTGCAAGAGCAATTCAATCATGGATGGATTAATGTTAAAGAAATCTACGGTTTCTGAAATATTAACGATTCTAGAAAACGATGGATTCATCTCTTCATCTATTGATAAGGATGATAAACGCATCAAGAAACTCTATCCAACTGATAAGGGGATGCAATATTACCAATCTACTAAAAAGGTATTGGATAAATTCGAAAAGGAACTTTCTTCGATGTTAGAAGAAGAGGAGAAAAATGAGTTCCTGCGTATAGGTGAGAAATTATTAATTAAATTAGAGGAGGAAAACAAAAATGGAAGATAGTTTAGATAGACTTATCGAAGAAAAGAAGAAAAAAGACGAAGAAACTATTCAAAGATATAAGAAGTCCCATATATTGAAATCATTGGTCAAATACATGAAAGGCTCTTGGAAATATTGTGTTTTGGCTTGGGTCTTCGTCACGGTTGAAGTTGTTGGGGAAGTCCTTATTCCTTTCTTTGCTGCTAAAGTAATTAATATTATTGATCCTCAGGTCGGGTCTATGGGTTCTGAGCAAGTGCCTGAACTAGTTTATATTTGCCTAGGGATGATCGCCATGGCTTTAGTTAGCTGCTTTGGCGGAGTCATGGCAGGCTTCTTTGCCTCTATTGCATCAAGTAATTTTGGTAGGAATCTAAGAAAAGAAATGTATTATCATATCCAAGATTATTCCTTCTCGAATATTGATAAATTTTCTACCTCATCCTTAATTACAAGATTAACTACTGATGTTACTAACGTCCAAAATTCTTTGCAGGCTATTTTAAGAGTAATAGTTAGGTCTCCTATAATGCTAGTTTTTGCTTTTATTATGGCATGTGTCACATCTTGGCAACTTGGTTTGATTTTCCTTGCAATAATACCTTTGCTTGGATTTGTCTTGTTCTTTATTGCCGCAAAAGTCCATCCAACTTTTGTTAGAGTATTTAATGCATATGATGATTTAAATTCTTCTGTTCAAGAGAATTTAGCAGGTATCAGGGTTGTAAAATCCTTTGGCAGGGAAGACTTTGAACAAGTGAAATTTGGCCGTGTTTCCTATTTCATTTACAAGACCTTCTTACATGCTGAAAGAATATTGGCTTTCAATTCTCCGATGATGAATTTTGCTGTTTATGCCAGCATGATTCTTATCTCTTATTTTGGGGCTAAGATGATTCTTGCTTCAGGTAATTCTCCAACTGGATTTAATACAGGTTCTTTGACATCATTAATAACTTATACGTACCAAATACTTAATTCCTTAATGTTTGTTTCCATGTGCTTTGTCATGGTAATTATTGCTAGAAACTCTGCGGAAAGAATTTCAGAAGTAATAGATGAAAAGCCGAGCATCGCTTCTCCTGAAAATGCAGTAAGAGAAGTAAAGGATGGAAGCGTTGTCTATGATGATGTTTGCTTCCGTTACAGTGCTTCAGGAGAGAAAAACGTCCTTGATCACATCAATTTAAATATTCCTAGCGGTTCTACTGTTGGAATTATAGGGGCGACTGGTTCATCTAAATCCACATTAGTATCCATGATGGCTAGGTTATATGATGTCAGTTCTGGATCTGTTAAAATCGGTGGAGTTGATGTTAAAGATTATGATTTGAAGACACTTAGAGATAATGTAGCGGTTGTCCTTCAAAAGAATGTTTTATTTACTGGAACCATAAAATCTAATTTATTATGGGGAAATCCAAATGCAAGTGATGAACAAATAAAGAAAGCTGCGCATCTAGCTTGTGCCGATGAATTTATCGAATCATTCCCTCAAAAATACGATAGCCCTATAGATGAAGGGGGTACTAATGTATCAGGCGGCCAAAGGCAAAGACTTTGCATTGCGCGTGCCTTGTTAAAATCCCCAAAGATATTGATTCTAGATGATTCAACTTCTGCAGTTGATACACATACTGATTCTCTTATTAGGAAAGCATTTAAGGAAGAAATCCCTAATGTTACCAAATTCATCATTGCCCAGAGGGTTTTGTCTATAAAAGACTGCGACATAATCCTAATCATGGACGATGGGAAAATTGTTGCCCAAGGCAATAATGATGAATTAATGAAGAGTTCTTCTATATATAAGGAAATGTATGAAACCCAAATGGGTGGAGGTGATTTCGATGAGCAATAATAATGTAAAAAAGATTGGATTCAAGAAATCTGCTGTTCTTTTTGGTTCAATCATAAAAAGAATGTTTAAATTCTCACCCGTCCTTCTTATTTTGGCTTGTGTAACTATTTTAATTTCAGGTGCAGCAGGGGTTATTGGTTCTGCTTTTATTGGAAGTATCCTTATCGATGATTTCATTACCCCAATGCTTTCAAATCAACCTACATATTTATATGGAATACCAATGAGTCTAGAAACCGTAATAATTATTATGGTTGGAATTTACGTAATAGGAATTATATCTACTTATGTATATCAAATAGTGGTTTCCCAAATTGGTCAGGGAACTCAAAAAGAGATAAGGGATGAACTATTTTCCCATATGGAAACTCTTCCTTTGTCTTATTTTGATACAAGGACACACGGGGATATCATGTCGGTTTATACAAACGATATTGATACATTAAGAGAATTCATATCAAGAGTTCTCCCAATGGTCGTTTCTTCTATTGTTACTATGGTTGCTGCTTTAGTAGCAATGATAGTTCTAAATATTTATCTAACCTTAATTGTATTGTTCTTCTTTGTAATTATCATTACCTGCATCGCGATTTTCTCTCATAAATCATCTACCTTCTTTATTTCTCAACAAAGAAGCCTAGGTGCTACAAATGGATATATCGAAGAAATGATTTCTGGACAAAAAGTCATTAAAGTATTCACCCACGAAAAAGAATCCGAAGAAGGTTTTGATAAATTAAATGATGCCTTATGTGGATATACAACAAAGGCTCAACAATTCTCTAATATCCTTGGTCCTATAACTGTTAACTTAGCCCATTTGCAATACTGTGTCATTGCTTTGGTTGGCGGTTTATTAATGGGATATGGAGTTATGCCTATAAAGGCTGGATTAATCATTTCTTTCTTAACTTTAGGTAAATCATTTACTCTTCCAATTGGCCAAGTTGCTAACCAAATCAATTTAGCTATCATGGCTTTAGCAGGAGCAGAACGTATATTTGCATTAATTGATGAACCTAGTGAAGTCGATGATGGATATGTAATGCTAGTCAATGCTAAAAAAGACGAAAATGGCAATCCAACCCCATGCGAAGAAAAAACAAATATGTGGGCTTGGGAACATCCTCATACAGATGGTTCTCCAACAACATATACTTGGTTAAAAGGCGATATAACCATGTCGGATGTAGACTTTGCTTATGTTAAAGGCAAAACGGTTCTTCATGACGTAACCTTATATGCTAAACCAGGTCAAAAAGTAGCGTTCGTTGGTCCAACTGGAGCAGGAAAGACCACAATCACCAACCTCTTGAATAGATTCTATGATATTGAAGACGGCAAGATTAGATTTGACGGGATCAATATTAATAAGATTAAAAAGAAAGACCTTAGACGTGCCATGGGTATGGTTCTTCAAGAAACCAACTTATTCACCGGAAGCGTTAAAGATAATATTAGATATGGCAATCCTTCCGCTAGCGATGAAGAAGTTATAAAGGCTGCTAAATTAGCTAACGCCCATAACTTCATAATGATGTTACCAGAAGGTTATGACACCATCTTACATGGAGCAGGGGTGGGGTTATCCCAAGGGCAAAGGCAACTACTCTCTATTGCTAGGGCTGCTTGCGCTAATCCTCCAGTACTTATTCTAGATGAAGCAACTTCTTCAATTGACTCCCATACTGAAAAATTAGTCCAAAACGGTATGGATGCCATTATGAAAGGGAGAACGGTATTCGTTATCGCTCACCGTCTATCTACCATCCAAAATAGCGATGTCATCATGGTTTTGGAAAATGGTAGGATAATCGAAAGAGGTAATCATGAAGACCTATTAAAACAAAAAGGCAAATATTATCAACTCTATACTGGCTCAAAAGCCAAAGAAGCAAATGCCTAATATTAGCGTCCTAAAAAGGGCGCTTTTATATTGCCTATAAATGTTTGGACTTTATACTAACTTTGAGGAACAATTATGGTAGATAAAGAAATAGAACAGTTTTTTCTTAAAGAAGAAAATAGACAAAACGAAGGAATAGAACTTATTGCTAGTGAGAACTATCCTTCTAAATCGGTTAGAGAAGCACAGGCTTCAATATTTACTGCTAAATATGCAGAAGGATATCCAGGGCATAGATATTATGGTGGATGTGAAAATGTTGATGCGGTGGAAAATATTGCAAGGGAAAGGCTAAAGAAATTATTTAATGCCCAATATGTTAATGTTCAACCTCATTCTGGTTCGCAGGCTAATTTCGCAGCCTATCATGCCTTGCTAAATCCAGGAGACAAAATACTCTCCTTGACCTTAAATGATGGGGGACATTTAACACATGGGTCTAATGTTTCTTTCTCTGCCCATACTTATAATTTTGTTTTTTATCCTCTTGGAGAAGGCGCTCATCTTGACTATGAAATAATCAAAAAGAGAATAGATGAAGAAAACCCTGCTTTATTTTTAGCAGGTTATAGTGCTTATCCTTTTGATATCGATTTTAAGAAGATGAGAGAGATTATCGATGAACATAATTCTCATTCTGAAACGAAGACATTGTTTATGGTCGATATGGCTCATATTGCCGGAATAATCGCTGCTAAATTGACCCAGAACCCAGTTGATTACTGCGACATCGTTACATCTACTACCCATAAGACATTAAGAGGTCCTAGGGGTGGAATTATTCTTTCTAATAGATTAGATTTAGCCAAGAAAATCGATTCTTCTGTTTTCCCTTATACTCAAGGCGGACCGCTTGAACATGTAATCGCTGCCAAGGCAATTTGCTTTGGAGAAGACTTAAAGCCAGAATTCAAAGAATACATGACCCGTGTATTAGAAAACACGAAAGCATGTAATGATGAACTCGCTTCTTTGGGTGCGAAAGTTTCTGGTACTGATAACCATTTGTTCTTGCTAAATGTTCTTTCTTCTTATGGGATTAATGGCAAGGTTGCCCAAACTAGATTAGAAAGAGTTGGGATAACTGCTAATAAGAACATGATTCATAATGATACCTTGACTCCAGGATTAACTAGCGGGCTTCGATTAGGCTTTGCCGCTGCAACAACTAGAGGGTGTAGTAAAGCTGATGCGATTGGAATTGCTAGACTTATCGATTCGATTCTAAAAGAAAAGGATGAAGAATTTGATGTAGTTCCATACAAGGAAAAGGTCAAAGAAATCGTTTCTAGATGGAAAAATGTCATGGATCTAGAATTCTAAATCGTTACACGGGTCGCTTATTTTTAAATTATATTTACTTTAACTTATAAGTTAATTCAAAATGCATTCAATTTAGAGTAAACTACTAAGGCAATAGTTTTGAGGTTTTTATATGGAAGAAAAGCTAAACGATCAAGAACAAGTACGTCTTGATAAATTACCAAAATATGAAGAATTAGGTGTTGACCCATTCGGAACTAGATATGAATGGAAAGACCAAATTAGAGACATCAGGGCCAAATATGGCGAATTAAGTGCCGAAGAATTAACTGAAAAGAATATCGAAGTTGATGTTGCTGGTAGGTTAATGGCTATCCGTAGAATGGGGAAAGCCAGCTTTGCCAATATCAAAGACGAATACGGAAATATTCAACTTTGGATTGGCATCAATATAATCGGCGAACATGATTATGCTGTCTTTAAGCTTGCTGATCTTGGTGATATTGTCGGGGTCAAAGGCATCTTGATGAAATCTAGAACCGGTGAGTTGACTATTAAGGTTGAAAAATATACCCACATCTGCAAATGCTTAAAACCATTGCCAGAAAAGTTCCACGGCTTAACCGATACAGAAGACCGTTTCAGGAAACGTTACCTAGACATGATTGTAAACGATGATTCTAGACGCGTTGCAATTCTTAGACCTGCGATTGTTAAAGAAATAAGAAGATTTTGCGACGATTTAGGATTTGTAGAAGTCGAAACCCCGGTTCTTTCTTCTATTGCTGGAGGAGCTTCTGCTAGACCATTTATTACCCACCATAATGCTTTGGATAAGGATTTCTATTTACGTATCGCGACTGAACTTAATCTAAAGAAAGCCATGATTGGCGGTATTGATAGAGTTTATGAAATTGGACGTATTTTCCGTAATGAAGGAATTGATACACGTCATAATCCTGAATTCACCACAATCGAACTTTACCAAGCCTATGGTGATCTATCCGATATGAGAAATTGGGTCGAAGGATTATTCAAAGACTTAGCCGAAAAGATTGCCAAAAGCGACATTGTCACTTGGGGTGATATCCAAATCGATTTCTCTAAACCGTTCAAGTGGATTTCTATGACTGAAGCCATTAAAGAAAAAACCGGAATCGACTTCACCAAGCAAATGAGTTTTGAAGAAGCAGTGGCTTTAGCAAAGGAACATAATGTACCTCTTGAAAAGAGCTGGAACTCAGTCGGTTACATCATCCAAGCTTTCTTTGATGAATTTGTAGAGAAGACTTTAATTCAACCTACATTCATCCATACCTATCCAATCGAAGTATCTCCACTTACAAAAAAGAACGAAGATCCACGCTTTGTTGATAGATTTGAATTCTTTGTTGGCGGATTTGAATTCGGGAACGCCTATACCGAATTAAATAACCCATTTGATCAATTGGAAAGATTCAAGGCTCAATTAGAAGCCAAGAATAGGGGGGATGAAGAAGCAAACGATATCGATTATTCATTCATGGATGCCCTTAAATACGGCATGCCTCCAGCAGGCGGTATCGGAGTCGGCATCGATAGACTTTGTATGTTATTCACCAACACACAAAATATCAGGGAAGTATTGCTGTTCCCAACCATGAAAGACGAAAAATAATTCAATTAATTGGCTACAAAAAGAAAAAAGTTTGTAGCCTTTTTTGTTGCTAACCGCCTACTTATATAGTGAGGCCATAATTGCCTTAATGGATGAATGTTTTTCATTGATTGAAAATCAATCCCTTCTTCTATATAATACTAAAGCCTTGTTTGAAGGAAACTTGGCGCACATACTTCTATGGTCACATAGACCCAACTAAGGTGACCCGAAGACCGAAATTAGGAGGTGCTTAATCAATGGAAAAGTATGAAATCATGTACATCCTTTCTGCAAATCTAGACGATGCTGCTAGAAAGGCTGAAATCGAAAAGCTCCATGGCATCCTAGCTGCTAGCAAAGCTAATGTTACCGATGTCAAAGAATGGGGACTTCGTGATTTTGCCTATCCGATCAAAAAGCAAACCAAAGGTTATTATGTAGTAATTAAAGTTGCTGCTAATTCCGAAGGCTTAAAGGAATTTGATCGTTTAGCAAGACTTGATAATCAAGTCATCCGTTTCCTTATCACAGTCGATAAGGAATAACCAAATCGCTTAGGAGGACTTTAAATGGTTAACAATGTCGTATTAGTTGGTCGCTTGACTCGTGACCCTGAACTTCGCAGGACTACTTCTGGACTTAGCGTGGCTTCCTTCACTATTGCTGTTGATGATTCTAGAAAAGGACCTAACGGAGAAAAAGTTACAGTCTTTATGCCTGTTTCCATCTTTGGAAAGAGTGCTGACACCGTCGTAAAATTCACTAGAAAAGGTAATTTAGTTGGAGTTATCGGAAGATTAACACAACGTAAATACACTAGACGCAGCGACAATGTAGAGGTTACTTCAACCGAAGTTATAGCTACAAATATTGAATTCATGGAACCAAAATCTAGCAATGGTGCTAATGATTCTGGTTACTATTCAGACCCTAATACCGATATGGCTCCAGCCTCTACAGCTCAACCACAAGAAAGCAAAGACACAGATTCCATCGATATCATCGATGATGATCTTCCGTTTTAATTTCTAGAAAGGATTAATTATGGCTTTTAAGAAAATTCGCTCCCGCCGTAAGGTTTGCTATTTCAAAAAGAATAAGATTGACCATATCGACTACAAGAATGTCGAATTGCTTCAAAGATTTATCTCTGCTGATGGCAAAATCACCCCACGTGCTATAACTGGAACTAGTGCTAAATATCAACGTCAATTGGCCGTTGCTATTAAGAACGCTCGTTTCATGGGATTATTACCAGAAGTTAAGTAATTTGGTAAAAGTTTAAACATTAAGCTAAAAAACAATGCAAACAAAAGCCGTCCTAGTGGCGGCTTTTTTTGTATTGCTTGGAAGGTTGTAAATAACATAAATGCCTTTGCTAAAAAGAAAAAGAGCCCTGCCATCCTAATTCTAGACTAACTATAAAAAAAGAAACTGGCCATAATTTCGCTATGAAAGAAGAAAAAGAGTTTATCAAGAAATGGATTCTTAAATCCTTACGTTAAATTAATAATAAAAAGACCACGTCTTCTTCAAATGGGCGTGGTCTTTGCTTAAATATAGAAGGTTATTGCTTTGTATAAGTAACGGTTCTGCAATCGTCTCTCATATTAACAGTAAATGTATTCTCGTCTTTGAAAGTAAGTGTATAAGTTTCTCCAGAACTTGAATCAGTTAATGTTACTGATGTTGGATAAGAGCTTATATCGACATCCAAATCGGAATAAACTGCATATCCCCCAGCTGTGTAATCTGCTTTCATTCCTTCTTTGAAAGTGAATACGTGTTCTTCTTCAGATTCGGTGCAAGTTCCTTTGAAGGTTTTTCCTTGCAATGGGTTATTAGCAAAGGAGGTAAATGTTAATAATACGGTTCCACTCTCTAATCTAAATTTCCATTTACCGGCATTAACTCCAGTGGTTTGGAGAGTCATTTGATGTTCTTCTCCCCATTCATCGGTTAATGTAATGGTTGTTTCATCATAATTAGTTATGGTGTAGTTAGTAATGGTCCCGCCGTCATTGCAAGTAACAGTTTTGTCTTTATTAACGTTGATAACTACATTGCAATCAGCATCATCAGAAGAATATGTTCCTTTGAATACTCCATAATATTCAAAAACATAAGGAGTGTAATCCAACAAAAATGTATCATCTTCGTATCTAATAGACCATTGTCCAGTTGTTTTTAAAGAGAGCTTGTATGTTTCGCCAGTTTCATCAGTCAAGATGATAACGGTGTCGCTTTGTTTTTCGCTAGAAACGATATTAGTAGTGGTATAACCTGTTCCTGATATTGTTCCTTTCCCGTTTTCTCCTAACTTTATAGTTAACGTTCCATCGCTAAAAGTTCCAGCAAATTCAAAGGCAGTTTGTTCTACATATTCATTTCCATTAAGCCAGAAACGCCATGTTTTTTCATTATGGTCATCGATTGCTTCAATATAGGAATAAGTATTTCCGTCTGCCATGGTTTCATTTTGATGGATTGAGCCATTATAGAAACATACTTCGCTACCTTCGACTATATATGGATTGAAATATAGATCTTCTAATGTTCCAGGAGCCCAACTATCGGAAGTTCCAACTTTTTCCATAGCGGATTTGTCGCCATTAAACGTATACATGCCCTTGCCGTCTAGGACAATGGTAATTTTGGTTTCGACACCATCTTCAACATATTTTCCGATGTAAGTTCCTTCTGTTCCATCGGTAGTAGAAGGGGTGTCGATTGTATTAACAACTAAATTATCGTGCTTGCCAAAGGTGTATTTGAATTGATAGTTTTTAGAATAAGAACTAATTTTGCTCCAGCTGACATTGGTAACATTGAAAGACATGATATCAAATGCATAGCCAGCAAAGGTTTTATTTGCTTCTAAAGCAGGTTCAATTGTAACAATATCGCCATAATGGTATGCATCTTTTGCTCCTGTGACTACTTTAACTGTTGCTGGAAGTGTATATACTTCTTTTTCCCATTTTGGAGTTAAAGTAAGATCATCAAAAACTGCAGTGTGGTTAAACCATTGGCCGTCGTTAACAGTATCTCCAGTAAACCATCCTTTGAAGACATATCCAGGTTTTAATGGGATTGGCAAAACAATCGTATCTCCGTAATTAACAGTCAATGAAGCCGGTGTGTCTTTTGGTAAATATTCACCTTCTCCTAAAGCAAAAGTAACTACATGGGTCTCACCAAAATGGGGAGAGTCTTGTCCATCTTTCCCGTCTTTCCCATCGGCTCCATTAGAACCATCTTTCCCGTTCGAACCGTCTTTCCCGTTAGTTATAGTAAATGTGGAAGTGGTTCCGTCGGTATAGGTGACTGTATAGGTATCAACGTTGCCGTTAGAAGAAGTTAAGGTAATGGTTTTTATACCGACTCCATCCTTCCCGTCTTTCCCATCGACGCCATCTTTGCCATCCTTCCCGTCTTGGCCTTTAATGGAAGCAAGCCACTCTTCATAAGTTCCGCTAAAAATACCTTCCTCTACAGCTTTTTGATAGATTTGATATTGGGTTTCGCTAGGTGCAGTCGAAACTATAGAGCTAGTTTCTCCACATCCTCCGCATAGAAGCGAAACCGATAATAACGACATCAACAACAAACTTTTCCTTTTCATTTTACTTTTCCTCCTTATTCCATAAATGGAAGTACTGATATAGAAATTGTTTGATTCACATAGAAAGCAATGTATTTTCCATCCGATCCCTTATAACGTAATGCGTAATTTAAGGTGATAACCATTCCGTTAGATCCAGATGCAGTAATTGATACATTTCCAGGATTTACATCTTCTTTTTGATGGTCTTTATAAACTCCAAGGACATTTTCAAAGAAGGATTCCCTATTTTCCTCCTTCAAGATGAAATCTCCGCTAGAATCACATCTAAAGTCACTTTGTTTTATTTGATTGATATCAATATTAGGCAAATCCATTACCTTAATCTTGTTTATATTGCCATTAACATCAATATCAGCATATAAACTACTGTCTTCACCAAGATGGTAGGCTTCATTTTCCTTATTTACTAATGTTGGGTTTTTGCCGTCTATAGTAGTGAGCTTACAAATTGATCTCTTGCTGAAATAAGATACTTGGCTCTCGATTTTAGTGTGGTAATTGTATTTATTTAGCTCCTTAACCGTATCATCTAAGGTAGTAACCTTGAAATTAGCAGGATCAAAATTTGGAATATTGACTTCAGTAGTCCCGAAGCTATCTATCTTAATTGTTCCAGAAGCAACTCCAAGCTTTGTTCCGTTTTTATATAAATCATATTCATATGTAATCTTATTAACTTCATTACCAATTACGGTTAGATTTAACGAAGAGAAATTAACCGCATCATTTGGACTTAAACTCTTTAGGAATTCAGTTCCATAGAATTTTAAATAAGTATTCTTTAAGGAAAATACATAAGCCTGCTTCCCGTCTATTGTTTTATTTCTAGTAAATGTGAAATATTTTAGGTATTGCTTGAGGGCGTTTATGCATGGAGAGAATGTATAAGTTCCTGGGATAGAGAAATATAGTTGCTCATAATTCTTTAATTTATATGTCTGGATAACCCTATATTCATCGTAATAGAAATATTGATCAACAAATTCGACATCATATTCATCTTCATTATCGACTTTTGGAACATATCCATAAGCCCCTTCGCATACATATCTACCATTTCTAGATTCGGTATTTTTTGCTTGGTATACAGGTTGTCCTTCTACTCCAAATAGATCAATGGGTTTATTATTTTCGTTTAAAACCTCATAAGTTTCTTCATATGTATAGTTATCTAAATTAATCGAATTATATAAATCCTCTAGACGTGAATCGATTTTTATATCGTCATTAGGATTAGAAGGAACAACGATTGTAGTAGTACCGATATTTGTGAAATTTCCTTCACCTTCAATAACATATACATTACTTATATTGTCTTTTGTTTTTGTTAAAGTGTATTTATAAGTCGCCTTGGCTAACATCTTGCTTTCTGTTAGATAGAAACGGAGATATTCAAAATCATAATGGTAAGTTAATCCATCAGCAGTCGTATAGTTTCCGATTACCCCGTGTATGAATGAACGGCAATCATAATCTAGATAAGTAAAATCATCAGGATTATATCTTTCTGGTTTTTCTAATCTTGGTTCGTAATAATTCCCTTCTTCATTATAAATATATGATTTAGTTCCAAAAGAAGAACCCATCGCGGCTACTCTAGAAATAGAATCATCTAGAGTTCCGGCATCGCTAGAATAATATTCCGTATGGTCATCATAGTAATAAAGGCTAGTGACATATGATGTAGAGGATGTATTGCCCGAGAAGTTTTCTTTCTTTACATCATAAGTATATTCATCGTAATAACATTCAGCATAATCGCTATAGGCATAATATCTAAATGATCTATCGTTAACTTGCTCGATATAATCAAATTCTTTTTGGTTATTATCTTCGTCTGTAATTACATATTTTTCCGTATAGGTGTAATTATTTTCTGTAGATGTTTTAGCCTTTTCTAGCTCTTCTGGGACAGGCAATAAATCTTCAGGATAAACAGGGAGCTCCGGTACTGTTAAAGAAACTTCTCCAAAGTTAGAAAAGGTGCCGGTCATTACTACTGTCGCATCATAAGTAAGGTTGCTATTGTTATATTCGCTAAAATGTACGCTATGTTTATATTGATCTAGCTTTCCGTCTTTAATAGAAACTGCTAGATAATCAAAATCTTGGGTTAAATAGGCTAAAGAACCATAATATCCACCGATTAAAGCAGATTCTTCTCCACCTAGATATTCATCTTTTAGATAATAAAAGCCGTCGTCTTTTAGTTCAAAATGTTCTGGAATTAAATAATCTGTTATCTTCTCTTTAAAGGTAAAAGAAGGAGTGTAGTTAAATTGTTTCCAGACATCATCTTCTCTTTTGAATCTTTCAGACAATATTCCGTTTTCATCGTAGTAATAAACTGTTTGGTAATAGGTATCGATATTTTCTTTAACGTCTAATAACCCTTGTCTATCTTCCCCATAATAATTTGTATATTTGGTCCAATAGATAGAATTATTTCCATCATATCTAACATCTTTATAAGAATAATGATTAAGGTTAGAGTTGATGTTATCTATCTCGTGATATTCGGTTTCGAATTCATAATTCTTCTCGGTGTTTTCTATCGCGATTTCTAAGGGAGAACGTTTATCAATTTCACTAGAACTAGTTGAATTTGATTCGGTTGTAGAAGTCGTTTCGGTAGTAGTTTGCTCGCTAGTGGTGGAGCCACTACTTGATGATTGAGGTGAGTTGCAACTTGTTAATAATAAAATGCTACTTATTAATGTTAAAAGAGACGTTTTAATTTCCATGGTTTTTCCTTTTTCGACAATAAAAGAGCCTAATACTGCTATAAAACCTGTCAATTTATTTTTTATTGAAATTGGTAGCAAAAATTGACGAGTTGTTATTAATTTTTGTTATTTGGCTTTTCTAATATCTTTGTAGCCTAAATCTTCTCTTAAATTACTAGAGATTTATTGAGATGAAAATAAATTGTGATATTCTATTTAGACGCCTTTTAAAAGGAAGCATTATGTTTAATAAATCTAAGAAAAAGAAAATCTCTCTCCTAATGACTCTAGGACTAATTTTGTCCACTGGTTTTGCTTTTGTTACATCTAGTTTTGTATCAAAACAGCAAGAAGAAGTAATTAATGTAGAAGCCGCATCTACTTTTTCATGGGGAGAAATGGATTTAGAAACATATGGGACTACTTTTAGGGATGTTCTTGCTGGAAAAATCAAAGCCAGCGGGAGCAGGACTATTGCCTATAAAAAGAATAATGATGTATTAAAAGAATCTGATAAAGCCTTAAATGGAAACGGAGTCATCCCTTTTTACCATTCGGACAAGGATTCGACTACAAACTTTAACAAAGAACATGTTTGGCCTAATTCTAGAGGAGTAGGAGAATCCGGCCCTGGAGCAGATCCTCAAATGCTTAGACCTGCTGATAAAGATGAAAATAATTCTAGGCAAAACTATTTTTATGGGCCTGGTGCTGATAGACAATGGGATCCCGCTAGCCTTGGATATGAACCTGCTAGAGGAGAAGCTGCTAGGATAATTTTCTATACGGCTACTAGATATGCACAAAGTCATGGGCTCTCTTTAAGCAACAACCCATATGACAGCTCAAGTTTAAATACAATGGGGACATTACGTTATTTAGTGCAGTGGAATAACACCTATCCAGTAACTGCTCAAGAGATTAGAAGAAACAATTATCTACATGGACAAGGCTTTGCTAGAAATCCATTTATAGATCATCCTGAATGGGTTAATTACATTTGGAACGAGAATGGTTTGAGGACTTCTAAATACGTTGATACGGGTGATTATTCATTAAAATTAGATAAATCAATGCTCCTTCTAAATACGGGAGAAGAAAACACCTTAACCGTTACGTTAAATGAAGCATCTCCGTCTACTTTAGTTTGGACGAATACAAATAATGATGTTGCTTCTTTAAAGTACACGGATGATTTAACAACAGTCAAAATCGAAGCAAATGAAGTAGGAACGTCTGTTGTTAGTGTTTATTCAACGCTTTATCCAACTGTCCTTGCTAGATGTAGCATTGAAGTTAGAGATGGCGGAAGCATTACTAATCCTGATTACATCAGCGGGGAACTTAATTTCCAAGGAGTTCACCTAAAAGTAGATAAAATAGAGATAGATGGGGAATCTCTTTTATTACATCAAGAAGGGTTCCTTGCTCATGAATCTAGTAAGGCCATTGCTTCAATTTCTATAACTGGAGAAGGACTGGGCAGCCTTTCATATTTATCTAAAAAAGGCGATGCTATACAAAATATTCTCTATTCGGAAACAATGAATTTAGATGAAGCAGATTCCTTTGAAATTAGAAACTTAAGCGAAAGCAAGGCAAGGATAAATTCGATTATTATTACTTATAAAGAAGAAAATAATTCAGAACCTAATATTCCAAATATCGATGAAAATATGAGTGCGGGTTGCAATGGCTCCATATCGACTTCAATTGGGTTATTATCAGTTTTATTTGTAGGCTTAATTGTTGCTTTAATATTTAAATTTAAGTCAAAATCGATATAATGGGGTCTATGGTTTTATTAGCGAGTTCAGCAATTGTAGGGATTATAGTGACTATCGCCATAGTCTCAATTACCATCGCGGTTTGCTTTTATTTGCTCTCGCTTAAAGACAAAGAAAACAAGAAATAAATATCCTTACTAAAAGTAAGAACTATTATATTTTTAACTCAAAGATTATAATAGGCGTATGCCTTTAGATAGACAAACAAACTCAAAAACTGAAAAAACTCCTTTAGTAAGGAGAAAATCCAAAAAAGGATTATCGATGTCAGACTCGATTCGTTTATTAAGAATTAAGTCGCTTTTCATCATTCTAGTTGAACTAATAATCGTTATTACAGCGGTTGTTTTGTATTATTACGATGTTCCAAAAGGATTTAAAGCTGCGATGCGCCCATTATATTGGGTAATCGCCTTGGTTGTATCCATTTGCTTTAACTTCCTCTTTTTGTGGTTCTCGGAAGTAAGATTATCTTCGATTAGGCAAAAATCAGATCTAGATGCTGCTTCAATTATCGGATCAGATGTACAAGAAGCCTATAACTTTGGCCAAATTGGATTAGTTGTCACCGATGAGAATTATCTTGTCATGTGGGATAACAATTTATTTAGGGATAGAAACATTGATTTATTAGATGTCAATGTCTTGGAATGGCAACCAAAATTAAAAGACTTAATCGGGCCAAACGTCCCTGGGGATGCATCAGTTAAGATTGAAGTAAATTCCCATAACTATTCAGCCAAATATCTTTCTGATGCCCATTTATTCATTTTCAAAGACATAACTGATTATGAACAAATATTCACCTATTCAAAAGAACAGGCGACTGTAATTGGAATTATCATGCTTGATAACTATTCTGATATTGCAGGCAAGACTGAAGATGATAATAACGACTTAGTTTCTAAAGTCAGGGCTGCAATATTTGATTACTGCAAGGAATATGAAGTCTTATTAAGGAGATTTAGAAGCGATTCCTATTTCATGGTTTGTAATTATTCTTCTTTAGAGAAAATGGAACAAGATGGTTTCTCAATCCTAGAAAGAGTAAGGGCGTTAGGCAAAGGACAAAACGTCATCCCAACTTTATCAATTGGTATAGCCCACGACTTCCCTAATGTAACTAAATTAAACGAAATGGCTTCTAGCGCGATTGACATTTCAATGTCTAGGGGTGGCGATCAGGCGGTTGTTTCTAAATATGGCGAAGATTTACGCTTCTATGGCGGAAAAACAGCTGCGATTGAAAATACTGGTAGAGTCCAGTTCCGTTCAGTTGCTAACTCAATATTAGAATTAATAAAGAATTCCTCTAATGTCATTGTTTCTGGCCATACTGATATGGATATGGATGCTTTAGGTGCATGTTTAGGCGTGATGGCTATGTGTCAACATGTTGAAAGAGTTGAAAAACGTAAGATTCCTTGTCAAATCGTCTATGATCCCAAATTAACTGAAAAGAAGACTAGATATGCCTTCCAAGGTGCATTTGCCAAAGACGAATTAGAAGAGATGACAATCTCTCCAAAAGATGCGGAGGAAAAGATAAGGCCAACAACCCTTATGATTGTTTGCGATGTCTCCGTTCCATTCTTAGTTATGGGCCAAAAGGCTTTGGAAAAATCTGCAAAGACCATAGTCATTGATCACCATAGAAGAGGCGAAAACTTTGTTGATAAGCCAGTATTGAGTTATGTTGACCCAAGTGCATCTAGCGCTTCTGAAATATTAGCGGAATTCATCCATTACGCGACCGCTAACCCACGTATTGAATTACCAGCATCTTATGCAACGCTTATGCTATCTGGCATGTTCCTTGATACAGGATTCTTCAAATCTAAATCCACTGGTATTCGTTCATTCGAAGCTGCCGAGATATTAAAAGAATATGGAGCTGATAATGCTTTAGCAGACGATTATCTAAAAGACGAATATGAAGAATACGCCCTCATTACAAAGATAGTTTCTACAATGAGAACCCCATACACGGGTGTTGTATATTGCGTTGCGGATGAAAAATATATCGTTGAGAAATCTACCTTGGCTAAAGTTGCTAATCAGATAATGAGATTAAAAGGAATCAATGCCTGCTTTGTAATTGGAAAAGTTACAGAAAAGGAAACGAAGATTTCTGCTAGAAGCGATAGCACGATTAACGTGCAGATATTATGTGAAAAACTTGGCGGTGGAGGCCATTTCGATATGGCAGCTGCCTCGTTTCAGAATGCTTCCGTCAGTTCAGTTGAAGGGAAGCTTCTAGATGTTCTTGATATGTATTTAAATGAAGCAAAATCAGATGTAGGAGGAAATGGATCATGAAAGTAATCTTGCTTGCAGATGTTAAAAAATTAGGTAAAAAAGGCGATACCGTTGTTGTTTCTGATGGCTATGGTGCCAATTATTTAATTCCTAAGGGTTTGGCCGTTGCATCCACTATTTCTAGCCAAAAAGAATTAGCTAAAAATAATGCCGAAGAAGAAGCTAGGCAAATCCAAATGAAGAAAGACGCCGAAGAATTATCCAAACGTCTAGAACATATAAACGTCGAATTCAAAGCCAAGGTCGGCTCTGATGGGCGTATGTTTGGTTCCATCTCTCCAAAAGAAATCGAAGAGGGAATGATGAAACAATGGGGAATCAAGATTGATAAACGTAAATTCCTCGATAAATATCCTGCTAATGCACTTGGCTATACTAGATTAAAAATAGAATTATACAAAGGTAGCCAAGGTGTTGTTACAGGTGTTGTTAATGTCCATATTGCTGAGGAAAAATAATGGCCAAGGCATATAAATTACCTTCAAACGTCGAAGCCGAACGCTCTGTTTTGGGTTCTATGCTTATTTCTCCTGATGCAGCAGAAGTAGCATTAGGCGCCTTGACGGAGAATGACTTTTCTGATGCCGATAATAGGAACAAAATGGTTTTTAAAGCCATATTCAATTTGCGCCAGGCTTCTAAACCAATTGACCCACAGACTGTATATAACGAAATAGTTTCCCTTCATCTAGAGAATGTTGTTTCTTCAACATATCTATTTGATTTGATGGAGACTCAAATTAATCCTGACAATATTGATTACTATATCAGCATGGTTCATGAACAATCTTTGCTTCGTGAATTATTGCTTAAAGTAAAAGATATTCAGGAACAATATTCAAAAGGAGTTTCTGACATTGGCGATTTCATAGCCAAAAGCAATGATGAAGTTGGTGCGATAGCCTCAAAACGTTTGGTAAAAGGAATGAGAACAGCTACTGAAGTAACTAATGAAGTTAGGGATAAACTGGCTAAGACTACCGCTAGCGATAACAAAGGTTTAACTGGAGTTGATACAGGTTATAAGAAACTAAATACATTGACTCACGGCTGGCAAAAAGGAGACATGATTATCCTTGCCGCACGTCCTTCTGTTGGTAAGACTGCTTTAGGAATGAATTTTGCTTTTAATGCCGCTATACAAGGTCATGTACCTGTTGCTTTCTTTTCATTAGAAATGTCTGCTGAAAAGGTTATGGAACGTCTAGTTTCCAATAGGGCTAATGTTGCTGGAGATAAAATCCAGACCGGATATATAAACGGTAACGAACGAGTAAAGATTGCTTCGGCTATGGAAGAAATCTCTAAGTTAGAACTATTCTTTGATGATACCCCCAATGCTAAATTAGGTGAAATTGTTGCAAAAGCCACTAGGTTAAAGAAAATTCATCCTAATCTTGGCTTAATTGTTATCGATTACCTTGGATTAATTACATATGGGGATAATTCAAATCTTAATGCAAGACAACAAGAAGTATCCTTGGTTTCTAGATCTATCAAGGCTTTGGCTAGAACTTTAAGAGTTCCGATTATTTGTCTTGCCCAGCTTAACCGTGATACCGAGAAAAACGAAGGAAAAGTACCATCTTTAGCTAACTTAAGAGAATCCGGTTCTATCGAACAAGATGCCGATATCATAATGCTTATGTATAGAGAAGACTACTATACAAATATGGGCCAATCGGTCAAAAGCAAAGGTTGGGCAAAAGATAAGAAACAGCCTGAAGAACAAGAAGAAAAGCAACCAAAGAAAGATAATTCACTTTCCGATGTCAAGATTCTTGTCGCAAAAAATAGAAATGGTTCGACTGATAAACTGACTCTTTTATTTAAAAGAGATTTCTCTAGGTTTGATGAACCTTCCGATGATTATTTAAATAAAATGGCCCAAATGGAAAAAGAACGCGGTATAGATTAATGCTATCTATTGTTTTTGTCGGCTCAGGTAGCAAAGGCAATGCTACTTTAATTAAATCTAATTCCACCCTCATAATGATTGATGATGGATTACCTAAACGCAGGATTAATGAAGGGTTAAAACTTTTTGATGCCTCTATTTCGGATATAAACGCCATATTTATTACCCATAACCATTCTGATCATATAAACGGATTAGAAGTCTTAGGGGATGATTTACCTTTATACGCAGGGGTATCTACTTTTCCTAGAGGAACTAAATATAATAGGATTAAACCTTATAAGACCATAAATATTGGTTCGATTAGAATCACTCCTATCGGAGTATCTCATGATGCTCCTAATCCTTTAAATTACATCATTGAAGATGATGATGAATCTATTGGATATGTAACCGATACTGGTTATCTTAGCGATAAGAATCTTTCCTTATTGGAAAATAAAACCTATTACCTATTAGAATCAAATCATGATGTCTCAATGGAATTAAATAGCAAAAGAAGTAAGATTCTTATCGATAGGGTTCTTTCTGATAAAGGACATCTTTCTAATGCAGCTTCAGCTGGGTATGCGTGCATGTTGATTGGAGATAAGACTAAAGCTATTTATCTAGGGCATATTAGCGAAGACTGCAATAGTGAAGAAAAAGCATTAGCTACCTATAGAAGGATATTTAAGAAAAAGAATATTGATTTTGATTCATATGAAATTATTCCTACTAAGCAAAAAGAAATAGTTAAGGGTGGTAGTTGGTGAAAATATCTATCTATTGCATTGGCAAATTAAAAGAATCTTATTGGGTAGCGGCCTGCAATGAATATATAAAAAGAATTAACCCATATATCAAAATAGAGGTAATAGAAGTGCCTGATTTACCTATAAAGGAAAATGCTTCTAGTGCCGAAATTGAAGAAATAAAAAACCTCGAAGGAAAGAAAGTTCTTTCTAAATTGAGCCCTTCTTCATATTTAGTTAGCCTTGATTTGAACCAAAAGCAATATGATTCAATTGAATTTGCTAGCCACCTTGAAAAGATGTTAGTAGCATCACGTTCTAACCTTAATTTTGTTATAGGAGGTTCTTTAGGTTTATCAGACGAACTTAAAAAGAGGGCGAATGAATCAATTTGTTTTGGAAAAGCAACATTCCCTCATCAATTAGCAAGGGTAATGTTATTAGAACAAATATATCGGGCTTTTAGGATAAATAACCATGAGCCTTATCATAAATAGACTCATATTTTCATTGCAACTTCGTAGGCCCTCCAAATAACAGTCCTTAAATTTCCAACTGCAAGGCAATCGCCAACTAGATAGATGTTCTTGCCTTTCTTTACTAATGGATCAGGATTGTATCCAATTGACATAATGACTGAGTCTACAGGTAACTTTAAAGATTTCTCGCCCTTTCTTTCAATTACGATTTCATTATCACCGATTGAAGACAATTTGGCTTCTAGATAAGTAGGAACCTTATGTAATTTGAAGAAATCCCTTAAATAGGAAGAATTAGCTAGACATACTCCTCTTTGGGCGATTAAATCATCTTTCATTTCTACAATTATTGGTTTCTTTCCTTGTAAATAAAGTTCATAAGCGATTTCGCATCCAGTTAATCCGCCACCTATAACAGCGACAGTTTCGCCAACTTCTTTGCCATTTAGGTAATCAATGGCGTCTAGGGCCTTTTCGCTTCCTTCAATTTTGAAGTGCTTTGGTTTAGAACCTGTAGCAATTACATAGGCATCCGCATTTAAAGAAGGAATATCTTTGATTTCGCTATTTAGGTGTACCTCGATTCCCATTTCATTAATTACATGTTCATACCAGGCTTCCAATCCTCTTAGTTTTCCTTTAAAAGATGCTTTAGAAGCAGGGATGAACGTTCCACCTAAATGATCGCTTTTTTCATAGATAATAGGAGTATGACCACGTAATTTTAATACACGGGCCGTCTCCATTCCTCCGATGCCACCTCCGATAATAGCAACTGTCTTTGGATGCTTTGTAGGCTTGATATTATGAATCTTGGATTGCATTGTTTCGGCATTTATCGCGCATCTAGCCATATGCAAGGCATCGGAAAGAGTTTGGTCGTTAGCCACCCCTTTATAATGGGCCATAGTAAAGCAACCATTATGGCAACAAATACATGGACGTATATCTTCTTCCTTGCCTTCTTTTAACTTTGTAACCCATTCTTCATCTGCTAGGAATTGTCTAGCAACACCCATGGCGTCAATCTTATTTTCCTTAATGGCTTTAGCAGCTACTTTTGGATCCATTCTTCCTGCAACTACGATAGGCACATTTACAAATGGCTTTAAAGCAATCGCATCTTCAAGATTACAATTCTCTTCCATATAAATTGGAGGATGTGCCCAATACCAAGCATCATAGGTTCCGTTATCGCAGTTAAGCATGTCATAGCCAGCATCTACTAGCATCTTGGCAGCTATTTTGCTTTCTTCGAAATCTCTTCCAACTTCTTTATATTCTTCATGAGGAAGAGCACCTTTATTAAATCCCTTTGTTTTGGAAACAATTGAATATCTTAAAGATACAGGATAGTCTTTTCCGCATTTTTCCTTAATGGCTTTTACTATCTCGATTGGGAAACGATATCTATTTTCTAATGAGCCCCCGTATTCATCTTTCCTTCTATTTACATATTTCAAAGTGAATTGATCTAATAGATATCCTTCATGAACGGCATGGACTTCAATTCCATCGACTCCCGCATCTTTGCATAATTTAGAAATACGAGCAAAAGCATCTATCATCTTATGTATTTCTTTTACGGTTAATGCCCTGCTAGGACATTTATCTGACCATCTATTCGGGGCAGGGGAAGAAGAGGCACAAATCTTTTCTATATCTAAGAACGGTTTACATAATAACTTTAATGGTTTGCTGTTATTTATAGTAACCATCATTTGGTTAACTGCCATCGAACGTCCAAAACCAGCCGTAAGTTGAACAAACATTTTAGACCCATATGAATGTAGCTCATCCATGAACTTCTTTAGTTTCTTATACATTCCTTTATTTGAATATAACCATTGCCCACCCATTGGGTTTTGGATTGGGGCAATTCCAGGAAGGATAAGTCCTACATTGTTTTTGGCTTTTCCTAATAAGAATTTGGCAGCTTCTTCATCAAAATGTGGACGTTCCATCCATCCAAAAATAGAAGTTCCTCCCATCGAAGTCATAACGATGCGGTTTTTAATCTCGCAAGTACCAATTCTCCAAGGTGTAAATAATGGTTCTAACTCTTTATCCATAAAACATGTCCTCTAATTGAACTGATTTTAGCATGCGAAAAGAAATTAACGATATCCAAATCTTTTTAATGTGTCTATTTTTAATTATTTAGTCTAATAAACCGAAATGAGCCATTGCCTTAGCCCATCCATCATTATCAATATCATCAGTTACATAATCTGCGACTGATTTTGCTTCGCCATTTCCATTGCCCATGGCAACAGAAGTACCTGCGAATAAAAGCATTTCGATGTCATTAGAAGCATCACCTATAGTCAAGGCATTTTCTTGTTCATATCCATAATATTCGAGTACGGATAATATTCCTTTTGCCTTATCTGAGTCTTTTAACATGATATCAACAGCAAATTCATCCCATCTAGCGGATTTACAATCTTCAAGGTGAGGGAGTATCAAAGATTCTTCAAATTCATCGCAAAAGGCAATCATTTGATAGACAGTTCTATCATAATGGTCTGGGAACGTTCTTGGTTGAGGGAACCTTGTTCCATATTTTTCATGAGCAGAAATAACTCTTTCGTCAATCATGTTTATATGACCTTCGTTTTCTTCAATCAAGGTCAAACCGAACTTAAGCTTTTTCGCGAATAGAATCATTTTATCTACTACAGTTGGTGGAATTGGGTATCTATAAATGATATTCCCTCCGATGATTGCGTTGCTGCCGTTCATCGTTATAAGTCCATCAGGATGAAATAGATTCAAAACACCAGACTTTCTGATCAAGTAATAATTCCTTCCAGAGCACAAGAAAACCTTTATCCCGTTTTCCTGCATTTTCTCGATAGCCTCGATTGCAGAAGGGGGAACCCTATTTGTCTTATGGGAGAATAATGTTCCGTCAATATCGGTGAACACTATTTTGATTTTGTCTTTCTTGTTAACTGTCGCTTCTTTCATCTTAACTATATATTTTACACGATTAATCCTTATATAGATAACCAAGTTTAATGAGTTAATCAATATATCGATAAAAATGAGTACATCTGTTGAATAAGTATATTTTTATCGTTAACCTATCCATATAGGAGGCAAAAAAATGCCAAAAATAAAAGTAGTCCAATATGGATGTGGGAAGATGAGTAAATACATCCTCCGTTACCTCGTCGACAAGGGTGCCCAAATCGTGGGTGCCATTGATGTTAATCCTAAAATCGTTGGGATGGATGTCGGTGAATTTGCAGAGCTTGGCTATAAATTAGGAGTCAAGATCTCTAATAATGCTGATGAAGTATTAGATTCTTGCGATCCTGACATTGCAGTTGTCACCTTATTCTCTACCGTCGAAGATTGCTTCCCTCATTTCATGAAATGCCTTGAAAGAGGAATCAATGTCATCACGACTTGCGAAGAAATGACTTATTGTTGGAACACAGATCCATTACATGCGAATATCCTAGATAAAACCGCTAAAGAAAACGGTGCAACTATCGTAGGAAGTGGCATGGAAGATATATTTTGGGTCAATATGGTCGCTTTAGTTGCTGGAGGTTGCCATAAGATTAGCAAAATCGAAGGTGCCGTCTCTTATAATGTTGAAGAATATGGCTTAGCTTTAGCAAAAGCCCATGGGGTTGGATTAACTCCTGAAGAATTCGAAAAGACATTAGCACACCCTGAAACAATCGTCCCTTCTTATGTCTGGAATAGCAATGATGCCTTAGCAAGTGCTTTAGGGTTATCAATTGAATCGACTACCCAAAGAGCAGTTCCTTATTTTGAGGACAAAGATATTTACTCCAAGACCATGGGAAGAACCATCAAGAAAGGTGAATGTGTTGGAATGGCAGCGGTAGTTACTACCAAAACCCATCAAGGAATCACTCTTGAAACTCAATGTATTGGAAAAGTATATGGTCCAGATGATGGGGATATGTGCGATTGGAAGATTAGCGGTGAACCAAATACTGAATTCCATGTTGTTAAACCTGCAACTGTTGAGCATACCTGTGCAACAATTGTAAATAGAATTCCTGATGTCATTTCTGATGAACCAGGATTAATAACTTTGGATGAACTACCATGTAATGAATATATGGTTTATCCAATGGAAAATTATATCTATTAATAACAACGGCTCTGTATCTTTTAATGGGGATGAATGGGGATGGCGGTGAAATAACTCGCCAAAACTGTAACATCAACGGGGATGAGCTAAAGGGCATCCGAAAGGGTGCCCTTTTATCATGCCTTGGAGTTCCACCTCATTAGCAAAGATATCTCTTACGGAGTCTATCGAAATTATGGCAGCCATATGCCACATCCATCGTTGCCTGGATAAAAACGCTTCTTCGAACTTATTTTGTCCCTCGGTCCTTTCAAAATCACCCGGCTTCATTCCAAATGAAAGCAAAAATGAGTTAGAATTCATACAGTCTTCTTTCTAATTTTTTATAGGCCAATAGAATTCTGGGAAAGGAGACTTTTCCTATACTTAAAACTCGTCAAAGCTGTAACAATCGATGGGGATAGCGGTTTTTGCCATCCCCATTAAAAGTTACAGAGCCTTTTTTGTTACCTACATTCATGAAACGCTATCTTTAAGGTAGCCAAGTGTTGACAATATTTTTTTTGCAACCTTATAATGGGTTTACAAATCATCATCAACCAACCATTTCGAGTAAAAAATAGGAGGTATTTTGTTTATGAAAGGGGTTTGTTCTAAAAAGATTCCATGGGCCTTGTTCTCGTTGCCTATGTTGCTACTCATGCTGTGCCCTGCCTGCTCTTCAGCTACGTTTGAAATCCCGGAGTCGAGGCAAAAGGCAATCGTGGACAAGAACGTGTTCAGCGTTCCTGCCAGCAAGGGATATTTGGAAAGCCATTTAAATTCGACGCTTGCCGAACGCGGGCTGGGAATCCAGCGCGCCAAGTTCGTCCCGACCATAGTTGATGGATACGTTAGATACTGTTACTATTTCGATTTCGAGGACGACAAAGGTTATGCTGTTTTCGATGACGAAGAATTGTATCGCTTTGTCGAGGACGGAGACTTCCCGTGGATATTCGAAAGGGATGTCTATTACGATTTGGAAGGTGGCTTTCTTGCCTATGACGATCAGGCCGATTGCTTAAGGAAGGTGGATGGCCTCACTGGCAACACACTCGACGACATCTATCCCGTTTGCCTCCAAAAAAGCGCATACAGCAGCATCGACGGCTGCATAAAATCCGCCGAACTGTCCAGTTATATCGCTGCCGTCCACCCTACGTGGACTTTGGCTTACACGACGATATTGCAAAACTATTCAAAGCGCCGAATGAGCACAAATAGCTTTTATTATCAAAAGGAAATATTTGAAGACGGGAGTGATGGAGGTTCATACTCTGAAGGGAACTGTGGCCCCAATGCCATGTATTCGTTTCTATACAACCTGCCGACGGTTTCTTCCCCTAGCGGGACCAACTATCAATATTGCCACAACCTTACCAATGGCAGGAGAGTTACGCCGAGAAGGCAGTACTTCCTTGACAGCCTGGATGTTTTTTCCGACGCCTTGTCCGACAACGTCTACTATTTGGACGAGAACGGGAATTATCAAACCTCCCCGGCACCTTCCCCCAGAGTCAACAGAATACACTGGTACCTACAGGCGCCTAATGTTCCCGTCTGGTCCACAGCGACGACCTCTATTGGCAGGTTAGGGCAGAATCCATAAGGAGGGGCTTTGACCCGAGGTCCGGGTTCAACATGTACAACCACAGCGAGGCCGTTTTGGAAACGATACTCAATTCGTATTACGGGCACAGCGCCAATATCTACAGGACCGAGGTCTTGCTGGACATTACATCGAATATCGTTTACGGGATTCCGGTCGTCGTGTCTACGAACGGTTCATTGTCTTACGGCAACCACGGAATGGTTGTTTACGGCTACAAGCGCTATACCTATAACGAAACTGTAAACGGCGCCTCCGTAACCAAGTCTGCATACATGCTTTTGGTTGACGATGGTTGGACTTCCGACGGCAGTCCTGAACAACGCCGGTTTGATCCGAACAGGACATCTATAAATAGGTTTTTTTGCACTGATAGGAATTCCTTGACTTGGCCAGGCTGCTAGGAGGTTTTTTATGAAAAAGACATTTTGCTTAATTGTACTTGCGTCTCTCTCCTTTTCTTGCGGAGATAACTCCATACCCTCATCGAGCCGTAGAGACGAAACACCAGTAAGATTGGGTGCGGTTGGGAAAGACATTGATTTTAAAAACGGAGGCAACTGTTGCATAAAAACTATGGAGATAGGGGATGGCTTGCTTAAGCTTTCCGGGTATTTCGACGTGAACAGGGAGGCATCTAGCTTTTGTGCCTATATGCAACTTGGGCCGAACGTCAAATTAAGCTTCGAACTTGCCTCTCCAATTAAAAACGATTGGTCTGTAGGCTTGTATGGGAAAAAAGAGTTTTCTTTTGTCTTGCCAGACAATATTTACGACATAATACATAAGAACAAGACGGATTCTAGAATCGATGTTGTGTATACTGATTTTGGACTAGGACCAGGGACTCATTCTTCTGATGATATCGGTCTTCTAGGTGAAGAAATAGGGACGGAATTTCCGTTTCTCCAATATTTAAGCCCGTCTTTCTTTGTTGGTGATTTGAAGTCCGTATGGTTTAATTAACTATTTGCATGAAGTATACAATCTTGGGAATTGATGTATGGATCGACGGTAGGTCAGGTTGTTTTGCTTTTCGCGAAAACGACTTGAATAGAAATGTATTGAAGTCTTTTGACTTTGATTCTTTCAAACCACTATATAAAGAATACAACCCTACTTCAGTTACGTTTTGCGTAAATTTAAGCGATTCCTGTAACTTGGCGTGTGACTATTGCTTTAACTATAAAAAGAAAAACAAAAGCATTGTTCTTGAAGATATTTTAGCCTTTCTTGAAACGTGTTTTTCAACGTTTCCTAAAAAAGAAAAGTATTATGTAGACCTTTCCGGAAAGGGTGAACCGTTGTTGTTTATCGATAAGACTCTAAAGATAAAAGAATATTGTGATAGAAAATCTAATGAGTTAAACAGAGAAGTTCTTGTCCAGTTCGTTTGCAATGGCACGCTGCTTGAAACAACCATTGCCGAAATTCTTCAAAAGAACGGGATCCTTTTTGGCGTTTCGCTAGATGGCGATAAGAAAACTCATGACAAGCATAGAAAGACGAAGAATGGAAATCCAACGTATGAGCTGATTCTTAATAATGTTACCAACATCTCTCACCATGAATATGTCGGCGCTGCCTGCACTCTGACTAGCGATGTATTCTCTTTAAAGGAATCGCTTATTGAGCTTTCCAAGACTTTCAATACCGTTTCGTATAAGCCCAGCAGAGACTGCGAACTTTCTATTAATGAAGAATCGATTGCTCCATGGCTAAAAAGTTATGACGACTTAATAGAGTTTTTGATTGAAGAAACAAATAGCGGGAACCTTAAGTATATAAAGACTCTGCTAAATGGAGATGATTATTTTGGGAAATATCTAAAACGAGTTATGTTAAACCAAAGGAGTATAGTTAGATGTGATGCTGGCTTATCTAGATTTACTCTTGACGACAATGGCTTCGTTTATGCTTGCCCGGCGTCTTTTAAGATAGAGAAACTTAAAATAGGCGACAAAAAACACATCGATTTGGATAAGTCTGGAAAGCTATTTAGAGAACAAATTATGAAAGATGGCTGCTGTAGTTGTGATTTTCGTAATATTTGCGGCGGAGAATGCATGGTTGAGAGTTTTATCTCCAAAGGCATCAATAAAACGATGTGCGAATATAAGTCTCATCTAATACTCCTTTCAATATATTTCGCTAAAAAAGTTATGGGTTCAAACCCACAAGCTTTTAGTGATGTGCGTGAATTTTGCATTGAGGTAGATAATAGGCGGAGGTTAGATAAATCTTTGGCTTTGTTTTTGGAAAGACATCCAGAGTATGACTTTATTACCGGCAAGCGTGCTTATGATGCCGAAGAAAAGAAATATTAGGAAAAGGTGTTTTGGTCGAATCCGTGCTTTGGATGGAAATCCATCTTAGCAAAATGGGTAATTTTAAGACTTATTGCTTTTTTGTCGCGTTTCTGCTGCAATGGTTCTGCCAACTAACGTAAGCGTAAAAGATTTCCAGACTCGAACCGAAGAACCTCTTGGAACAGAAT